>NZ_DAMBSA010000035.1:4306-19052 GCF_032054795.1 Pantoea sp. CTOTU49201 | reverse complement strand
CCACATTGGGCCTTGTCCTACCGCGTAACGCGCCAGCGGATTAAGCAGGCCGCGTTCCTGAATCTTATACACTTCGATGTGGTGCGATTTCTGTCCCGCCGCTACCAGATATTGACCGCTGTGATCAATATTGAAGCCGCGCGGCTGGGTTTCAGTCGGCTGGTAACCTTCAATCGCCAATACCGAACCATCTTCACTGATGCTGAACACCGTAATGGTGCTGCTGGTGCGGTCGCAGGCATAGAGGAAACGGCCATCCGGCGTGATGTGGATGTCCGCCGCCCAGCGCGTGTCGCTGAAATCTTTCGGCATCATGTCGAGGCTCTGCACGCGCTCAACCTGGCCGTGCACATTGTTCAGCGCCCAGACATCGACGCTGCTATCCAGCTCGTTCACCACGTAGCCATACGCGCCGTTCGGGTGGAAAGCCATGTGACGCGGACCCGCACCTTCAACGGTGGTGACCTGCGCTTGTTCACGCGGGGACAGCGTGCCGTCTGCGTTCAGTTGATACAGGCAGATGCGATCCTGCTTCAGTGCCGGAACAAACAGCGTTTGGTTATTCAGGTCGATATTGGCGGAGTGGCAACCGTCCAAGCCGCTGATCACCTGACTCGGCGCTTGCGGCAAACCATCGCTGCCAATCGGGCTGATGCTGACGCAGGCATCGTTGTACGAGCCGCAGAACAGATAATTGCCGTGACGATCGGTGGAGATGTGGGTTGGGCTGCCCGGCAGCGGCGCTTCACCCGCCAGGCTCAGCGAACCGTCGGCCGCAATGCGGAACGCCAGCACGCGAAAATTCGGACGAACACCTACATAGAGGAAATCTTTCTTCGGGCTCACCACCATCGGCTGCACCTGGCCGGCAACATCCGTTACCTGCAATAACGTCAGTGCGCCATCTTCCTGCAACTGCCAGGCATGGATCTGCTGGCTCTCGGGACTGGCGGTATACACGACTTGTTTCATGCGTTTTCCTTATTCGCTGCCTGATGAAAGGGATAACTGTAGCGCGTTTCATTTTGTCGCGCTGGATTCATTTGTGCCCTGTTTTTTGTCTCAGGGCCGCTGCCGGGTGTAGACTCAATGCTTTGCCAACTCCCGGACGGAAAGTGTAATGAGCTACCGCGTAATCGCCCTTGACCTCGACGGCACCCTGCTGACCCCGAACAAAACCATTCTGCCTGAATCCATCGAAGCGCTGGCCCGCGCGCAACAGGCGGGCGTGAAAGTGTTGATCGTCACCGGTCGCCACCACTGCGCTATCCACCCTTTTTATCAGGCACTTAAGCTGGATACACCCGCAATCTGCTGTAATGGCACCTATTTGTATGATTATCCGGCGAAACAGGTGCTGGCCGCCGATCCGCTGGATAAAAGCAAAGCCGCGCGTGTGATTGAGATGTTGGATGAGGAGAACATCCACGGTCTGCTGTATGTCGATGATGCGATGCTCTACCAGACGCCAACCGGCCATGTGACGCGGACGCTTAATTGGGCGCAATCATTGCCGGAAGCGCAGCGTCCGCTGTTCCTGCAGGTGCCAAGCCTGGCGCAGGCGGCGATTGAGGCTGATTCGATCTGGAAATTCGCGCTGTCGCATCCCGACACGCGCGCGCTGCAGCAGTTTGCTGAACGCACCGAAGCCGAACTCGGTTTGGCGTGTGAATGGTCGTGGCACGATCAGGTGGATATCGCCAAAGGCGGCAACAGCAAAGGCAAGCGTCTGGCGCAGTGGGTTGAAAGTCAGGGCTTCAGCATGCAAGACGTGCTGGCGTTTGGCGATAACTACAACGATCTCAGCATGCTGGAACAGGTGGGATTAGGCGTAGCGATGGGCAATGCCGATGACGCCATCAAAGCGCGCGCCAAAAAGGTGATTGGCACCAATCTGGAGCCGGGTATCGCCGAAGTGATTTATCAGGAAGTTCTCTAGTTAACCCTCCGCATCAACGCTTTTCGGTCACCATAAATGGCGACCCTACAGATGTTTGGTGCGGTTTTGTAGGGTCGCCATTTATGGTGACCTTTTGTTATGCCGCTATCGACACGCTCTTAATCTGCGCATACAGCCACTGATCGGGCCGAATCCCCAACTCATCACGCGCCCACGGTGAAATACGCGCCCACAACTCGCTGATGCCAATGCGCAGCTTCACTTCCACCTGATCGTCAATCTCCAGCAGCTCAACCACCTGCGCCGGTAAAATATTGCGGATCGAGGTATTGTGCGGCGGCTGCAAGGCCAGCGACACATCGGCCGAGGCGATACGAATACGCAGCGGCGTTTTCAGCGGCTGATTCACCCTGCTCACCCAAATATGCTGATCGCCCAGCGAAAGCGCGGTCATCGGATAATCGGGATGCTGCTCCAGCACCTGCACGCGCAGCACGCTGGTGCGCTCGGCGAGCGGCAGCCACGGACGCATCGCCGAACTGCTCCACACTTTCTCCAGCGGGCCAAATGCTTTCACCTGGCCGGCATCCAGCACCAGCACGTTATCCGCCAGCTGCAGGATTTCATCGAGGCTGTGCGACACATAAAGAATCGGAATATCGACCTGCTTTGCCAGCTTTTGCAGATAAGGCATTAACTCGCGTTTGCGCGGCAGATCGAGCGATGCCAGCGGTTCATCCATAAGCAGAATATCGGGCGCGGTCAGCAAAGCGCGGCCAATCGCCACGCGCTGTTTTTCACCGCCTGAAAGCGACGCGGGATAACGCGTCAGCAGCGACTCTAAACCGAGCAGCGACACCAGCGCGTTGAACTGCAGCTTCATTGAAGGCGCCATGCCGTATTGCAGATTGCCGCGCACGCGATAGTGCGGGAACAGCCGCGCATCCTGAAACACATAGCCGATGCGGCGCTTCTCTGGCGGCAGATTGACGCGCGTTGTCGAATCGAACAGCAGACGATCGTTTAACTCGATGCGACCGCTTTGCGGCTGGGTTAATCCGCCAATCGCATTGATTAACGAGGTTTTTCCCGCACCCGACACGCCGAAAATGGCGGTGATGCCGCTGGCGGGAATGTTGACGTTGACGTCGAGCAGGTGATCGCCCAACTGCTGAGAAAGATGCAGATTTAGCATTATGCCGCTCCCAGCCGTTTACGGCCCCAGCGCGCCAGCAGCTCAGACGCCACCAGCGAAATCAGCGCTAACGCTATCGCCACCGCACAAAGTCGCGCTGCGGTGCCTTCCGCACCCGGTGTTTCAATCAGGGTGAACATCGCCGACGGAATGGTGCGCGTCTCGCCGGGAATGTTGGAGACAAAAGTGATGGTGGCGCCAAATTCGCCCAGCGAGCGGGCGAAGGCCAGCACCGTGCCAACAATAATGCCTGGCAAGGTGAGCGGAAGTGTGATGGTGAAAAACACGCGCCAGCGCCCGGCACCCAGCGTGCGGGCGGCCAGCTCCAGTTTGGTATCCACCGCTTCCAGCGCAAGACGAATCGCGCGCACCATTAGCGGAAACGCCATCACCGCCGAAGCGATCACTGCGCCGCGCCAGCTAAAGGCAAAGGTGAAGCCAAACCAGTCATACAGCCATTCTCCGATAAAACCGCGACGGCCTAAAGCGATCAGCAGCAGATAACCCACCACCACCGGCGGCAGCACCAGCGGCAAATGGACGATGCTATCCAACAGGGTTTTGCCCGGAAAGCGGCAGCGCGCCAGTATCCAGGCCATCATGATGCCAAACGGCAAGCTGCAGATCACAGCTACACAAGAAACTTTCAGGCTGAGAAAAACGGCCTGCCATTCGGGATCGCTCAATATCATTTCTTCGGCGTGAATCCATACTGTTTAAACACGGCAGCGGCATCTGGCCCCTGCAAATAGTTGTAGAAGGCTTCTACCGTTGCGTTCTGATGTTCTTTGACAATCGCCATCGGATATTCCACTGGCTTGTGGCTATCTTCCGGGAATCGTCCCACGACCTGCACTTTTTGGCTGGCTACCGCGTCCGAACCATACACGATGCCGTACGGCGTTTCATTACGCTCAACCAGGGCTAGCGCGGCACGCACATTGTTAGCCGGCGCTAGCTGCGGGGATAAAGCGTCCCACGCGCCGAGTTTTTGTAATGCTTCTTTGGTATAAATGCCAGCGGGCACGTGATCTGGATCACCCACCGCCAGCCGCTCGCCTTTCAGCAAGCTTTTCCAGTCGGTTTTGCTGTCAATGGTGACCGCTTTAGCCGCATCGCTTTTCGGCGCAATCAGCACCAGATCATTGCCGAGCAGCGTTAAGCGCGTGCTGGTTACCACGCTATTTTTCGCCACTACATCGTCCATCCACTGCTGATCGGCAGAGATGAACAGATCGGCAGGTGCGCCCTGATCAATCTGGCGCGCCAGCACCGAAGAAGAGGCAAAAGAAGAGACCACTTCTACGCCACTTTTCTTCTGATACTGCGTCGCAATTTCCTGCAGCGCATTGGTCAGCGATGCCGCCGCGAACACGGTAATTTTCTCTGCGGCCACGGCGTGACCGGCCAACGAAACGCTTAAAACGGTTGCAGCAGCCCAGCGGTAATTGATTGTTTGCATTTGTTGCTCCTTGTTACGTTATATATTTGATAATACAACGTGAGCACAAAGCATGTCAGCCGCTATTTGGTGACGTAGGGTCGCCATTTATGGTGACCAGGACGATAGGATATTTATCGGCAGGATTTTACAAAAGTTCAGAAACAAAACGCCCGCAGGAAGCGGGCGTTGAGAAATTAGTGTTGTGAGCTGTTGGCAGGACGATCGTCGCGGCGGCCAAATTTTGAGATGACGTTGAAAACTTCACCCAGGCCGTAAATCAGACCGAGCATTATAGCCATCACAATCGGCACCATGATGATAGCCACAGCCAGGCTTTTTAACAGTTCCAGCATGGAAACCTCACGCAGAAAATAAAAAAGTGATTGTAACGGTTAGCGAAAAAAACGCACTGCCCTTTTCGTGCTTTTACTTTAGGCCTTACACTAGGTTCATAAACCTAAGGAGCTGACATGCAGGCAGAACTTTCTCTCCATATTCGTCTTCAGCAAAAGCTGTTTGCCGATCCGCGCCGCATCGAATTACTGAAACGCGTGCAGCAAACCGGCTCCATCAGCCAGGGTGCGAAACTGGCGGGCATCAGCTACAAAAGTGCCTGGGATGCGATCAATGAGATGAATCAGCTGGCCGATCAAACGCTGGTCGATCGCGCGACCGGCGGCAAAGGCGGCGGCGGCGCACAGCTGACACGTTATGGCGAACGCTTGATTCAGCTGTTTCAGTTGATGGAGCAGATTCAGCAGAAAGCCTTCGATGTGCTGCAAAACGACAGCTTGCCGCTCGACAGTTTGCTGGCAGCAATTGCGCGCTTCTCGCTGCAAACCAGCGCGCGCAATCAGCTGTTTGGTACGGTGCTTACCAGCGATCATCAGCAGGTGCAGCAGCATATTGAGGTGCTGCTCGCCGATGGCGTGACGCGCCTGCAGGTGGCGATCACCGCCCGCAGCGCCGAACGACTGCAGCTCGACAGCGGTAAAGAGGTGCTGGTGCTGATTAAAGCGCCGTGGATTCACGTCAGTCACGCCGCCGACAGCAGCGATAATCAGCTGGCTGCGCAGATCAGCGCGATTGAGCCCGGCGATCAGGTTAGCGAAGTATTGATGGCGTTGCCGAGCGGCGAAACGCTGTGCGCGACCGTCAGCAATGACGCGGTGAAACAGCAGAATCTGCAGGTTGGCGCCAGCGTCACCGCCAGTTTTAATGCCGAACACGCCATCATCGCCACACTGCTCTGAAATCCACGCCATGATTTGACTTCGCCTGCATCGCTGGCTAAAACTGAGCAACACGATGCATAAAACGGAATAGATCATGGCTTCATTGCAAATTTCGCAAGGCACGTTTCACCTTAGCGACACCCGAGCACTGTCCCTCAACGATTTAACTCTCAACAGCGGCGAAAGCTGGGCGTTCGTCGGCGCCAACGGCAGCGGCAAGTCATCGCTGGCGCGCGCCCTTTCCGGCGAGTTGCTGCCCGGCAAAGGCAGCGTGCAGCAGAATTTTCAGCGCCGCACGCGTCTTTCGTTAGAGCAGCTGCAAAAACTGGTCAGCGATGAGTGGGAACGCAATAACACCGATCTGCTAAGTGAAGGCGAAGACGATACCGGCCGCACCGCCGCGCAAATCATTCAGGACGAAGTGAAAGATGAGGCGCGCTGCCAGGCGCTGGCGCAGCAGTTTGGCATTACTTATCTGCTCGATCGTCGCTTCAAATACCTCTCCACCGGCGAGACGCGCAAAACGCTGCTGTGCCAGGCGCTGATGGCGCAGCCGGATCTGCTGATCCTCGATGAACCTTTCGATGGGCTGGATGTGGCGTCGCGTGCCAGCCTGGCGCAAACCCTCAACGATTTGCATCAAAGCGGTTATAGCGTGGTGTTGGTACTCAATCGTTTTGATGATATTCCTGACTTTGTCGAGAAGGTCGGCGTATTAGCCGAATGCACGTTAACCCACGTGGGCGAGCGCCGCGCGATTTTGGCTGAAGCGCTGGTGGCGCAGCTGGCGCACAGTGAGAAACTCGAGGGCATGGCGCTGCCGGAAGCGGATCAGCCCGATCAGCTGCCGCAGCTGGCCGAAGATGCGCCGCGCGTGGTTCTGCGCAACGGCGTGGTGTCGTACAACGATAAAGCGGTGATTGATGGCCTGAACTGGCAGGTTAATCCCGGCGAACACTGGCAAATCGTGGGGCCGAACGGTGCGGGTAAATCTACCCTACTCAGTTTAGTGACCGGCGATCATCCGCAGGGTTACAGCAACGATTTAACGCTGTTCGGCATCCGACGCGGCAGCGGTGAAACCATCTGGGATATCAAGCAGCATATCGGCTACGTCAGCAGCAGCCTGCACCTCGATTATCGCGTCAGCTGCAATGTGCGCACCGTGGTGCTCTCCGGCTTCTTTGACTCGATTGGTTTGTATCAGGCGGTGTCCGATCGGCAAAAAGCGCTGGCGCGTCAGTGGCTGGCGTTGCTCGGTATGGATAATCAGCTGGCCGATGCGCCGTTCCACAGTTTGTCGTGGGGACAGCAGCGGCTGGTGCTGATTGCGCGCGCACTGGTGAAGCATCCTACGTTATTGATCCTTGATGAACCGCTGCAAGGACTGGATCCGATTAACCGCCAGCTGGTGCGACGCTTTGTCGATGTGCTGATTGGCGAAGGCCGCACGCAACTGCTGTTTGTTTCCCACCACGCCGAAGATGCGCCGCAGTGCATCACCCACCGCCTGAGTTTTGTCGCGCAGGAACAGGGTTACGGTTTTCTGCAAGAGTCGCTGCGTTAATTAGCGGTCGCCATGAATGGCGACCCTACAATGTAAGCGTTACCATTTCATCGCCTGGTAATTCAACAAACACACGCAGCAACCCCACAAAATGAGAATCGTCACCTTGTGTAAACGATACCATTTATCCAGACTGGATCACGCTTTCACGCTGGTCTTTGTGCTACTTTGATCAAAATCATTTTTATCTGTTTGCCGTTTACCAGGACTCATCATGGAAAAATTTAACCCGGTCGATCATCCGCATCGCCGTTATAACCCATTGATCGATCAATGGGTGCTGGTCTCACCCCATCGCGCTAAGCGTCCGTGGCAAGGTGCGCAGGAAACCCCGGCGCTGGAGCAGCTGCCGGCGCACGATCCTGACTGCTTCCTCTGTGCGGGAAACACTCGCATTACCGGTGACAAAAACCCCAACTATAAAAGCACTTACGTGTTCACCAATGACTTTGCCGCGCTGATGACCAACACGCCAGACGCACCGCAGAGCGACGATCTTTTGATGCGCTGCGAAAGTGCGCGTGGCACCAGCCGGGTGATCTGTTTCTCGCCAGATCACAGCAAAACGCTGCCTGAGCTGCCTCTGAGCGGACTGGAAGATATCGTGCGTACCTGGCAGGAACAGACCGCCGATCTCGGCCAGCACTATCCGTGGGTGCAGGTGTTTGAAAACAAAGGTGCGGCGATGGGCTGCTCCAATCCGCATCCGCACGGTCAGATTTGGGCCAACAGCTTCCTGCCGAACGAAGCGCAAAAAGAAGATGACCATCAGCGTCACTATTTTGCCGAGAAAGGCACGCCGATGCTGGTCGATTACGCGGCGCGTGAGATGAGCGATGGCAGCCGCACGGTGGTGGAAACCGAACACTGGCTGGCGGTGGTGCCGTGGTGGGCGGCGTGGCCGTTTGAAACCTTGCTGCTGCCGAAAGCCCATGTGAAACGCATCACCGATCTCACCGAGCCGCAGCGCACCGATCTGGCGCTGGCGCTTAAGCAGCTCACCAGCCGCTACGACAACCTGTTCCAGTGCTCATTCCCCTATTCAATGGGCTGGCACGGCGCGCCGTTCAACGGCGAAAGTAACGATCATTGGCAGCTGCATGCGCACTTCTATCCGCCGCTGCTGCGTTCAGCCACGGTACGCAAATTTATGGTTGGCTATGAAATGCTGGCCGAAACCCAACGTGATTTAACGGCGGAACAGGCAGCTGAACGTCTGCGTTCTGTCAGCGATGTCCATTTCCGCGAGGCGCAATAAATGTCATTAAAATCCATTACTCAACAGGTATTCGCTGACACCTTCGGCTATCCAGCCACGCACAGCATTCAGGCACCGGGCCGCGTCAATCTGATCGGCGAACACACCGATTACAACGATGGCTTCGTGCTGCCGTGCGCCATCGATTATCAAACCGTGATCGCCTGCGCCAAACGCGACGATCGTCAGGTGCGCGTGATTGCCGTCGATTACGACAATCAGCAGGATAGCTTCTCGCTGGATGCGCCGATCGAGCCGCTGAAAGAGCCAATGTGGGCCAACTACGTGCGCGGCGTGGTGAAACATCTGCAGAAACGCGATGCCAGCTTTGGTGGCGTCGATATGGTGATCAGCGGCAACGTGCCACAAGGCGCAGGCCTGAGCTCTTCGGCGTCGCTGGAAGTGGCGGTTGGTACCGTATTCCAGCAGCTGTATGCATTGAACCTCGACGGCGCAGCGATTGCGGTGAACGGTCAGGAAGCGGAAAACCAGTTTGTCGGCTGCAACTGCGGCATCATGGATCAGCTGATCTCTGCGCTCGGTCAGCCGGATCACGCCATGCTGCTGGATTGCCGCACGCTCGGCACGCGCGCGGTATCGATGCCGGAAGATGTCGCGGTGGTGATCATCAACTCCAACTTCCGTCGCAGCCTGGTCGGCAGCGAATACAACACGCGTCGTGAGCAGTGCGAAACCGGCGCGCGCTTCTTCAATAAGCCGGCGCTGCGCGATGTGACGCTGGAAGAGTTCGAAGCCTCAGCAGGTGAACTGGATGCGTTGGTTGCCAAACGCGTGCGTCACGTCATTACCGAAAATGCGCGCACGCTGGAAGCAGCCGATGCGCTAAGTGCTGGCGATCTGAAACGTATGGGCGAACTGATGGCCGAATCGCACGCCTCGATGCGTGATGATTTTGAAATCACCGTGCCGCAAATCGACCAGCTGGTTGAGATTGTGAAAGCAGAAATCGGCCCGCGCGGCGGCGTGCGTATGACCGGCGGCGGCTTTGGTGGCTGCATCGTGGCGCTGATGCCGACCGATCTGGTCGATGCGGTGAAAGCGGTGGTGGCCGAGAAGTATGAAGCGCAAACCGGCATCAAAGAGACCTTCTACGTGTGCAAAGCGTCCGCAGGAGCAGGCCAATGGTAAGTGATGTGAATTCACACGCGCCAGACGGGCAACCGTGGCGCATCACCGTGCTGCGCAATCGCAACGGCATGGTCGCCACTTTTATGGATTGGGGCGCGACCTGGCTGTCAGCGCGCGTGCCAATGTTGGATCACAGCGTGCGTGAAGCGCTGCTCGGCTGCGCCACGCCGTCCGATTATCTGCATCAGGATGCCTATCTTGGCGCGACGATTGGCCGCTATGCAAACCGCATCGCCTCGGCCGAACTGAAGCCGCTTAATCTGTTGCTGGCGGCGAATCAGGGCGCACATCAGCTGCACGGCGGGCCGGAAGGTTTCGATAAACGTCGCTGGCAGATCATCAGCCAGAGCGAAAGCGAGGTGCACTATCGCCTCGATTCGCCGGATGGCGATCAGGGTTATCCCGGCAATTTGATCGCCGATGTCATCTATCAACTTGATGACGATAATTGCCTGTCGATTCGCTACGAAGCGCAAACCGACAAGCCCTGCCCGGTAAACCTGACCAACCATGCTTACTTTAATCTTGATGCGCATCATGGTGATGCGCGCCAGCATCGCTTACAACTGCACGCCGATCGTTACTTGCCGGTGGATAGCGAGGGCATTCCTAACGCACCGCTGAAAGAGGTAGCGGGAAACAGTTTTGATTTCCGCCAGCCGAAGCGCGTCGCTGATGAGTTCCTCGCCGATGACGATCAAAAAGCAGTGAAAGGCTATGACCACGCCTTTTTACTCAACACCGCTGGCGACAGCAGCCAGCCCGCCGCCCATTTGTGGTCTGCGGATGGCAAGCTGGAGCTGAGCGTGTTTACTGCCGCCCCGGCGCTGCAATTCTACAGCGGCAACTATCTGGCGGGAACACGCGCCCGTGAGCAGGACAGCTATACTGCTTTCCAGGGCATCGCTCTGGAGAGCGAATTTTTACCGGATTCGCCCAACCATGCAGAGTGGCCGCAGCCCGATTGCTGGCTGCAACCCGGCGACAGCTGGCAGTCCGTGACGCGTTATCGCTTCACGCCGCACTGAGCCACCGGATGAAAAACGCGCACTGCGCTGCCGACAGGCTTACGCCGTGCGTTGTTTTCCGCTATGGTATGGCGCTATTAGTGAGCCGCTTCTCAGCGGCCGCAGCCGGTTTCAATACTAATCGTAAATCGAGCATTAAGGAGTAAAGCTATGGCCGTAACTAAGCTGGTACTGGTGCGACACGGCGAAAGCCAGTGGAACCAGGAAAACCGCTTCACCGGATGGTACGATGTTGACCTGTCTGACAAAGGTCGCACTGAAGCCAAAGCAGCCGGTCAGCTGCTGAAGAAAGAAGGTTTCGTGTTTGATTTCGCTTACACCTCAGTGCTGAAGCGCGCTATCCACACGCTGTGGAACGTGCTGGATGAGCTGGATCAGGCTTGGCTGCCGGTTGAGAAAACCTGGCGTCTGAACGAGCGTCACTACGGTGCGCTGCAAGGCCTGGATAAAGCAGAAACCGCCGCTAAATACGGTGACGAGCAAGTGAAACAGTGGCGTCGTGGCTTTGCCATCACCCCACCAGAGCTGGATCGCGCTGATGAGCGTTTCCCTGGCCACGACCCGCGTTACGCTTCACTGACTGACGCGCAGCTGCCAACCACCGAAAGCCTGGCGCTGACCATCGAACGCGTGATTCCTTACTGGAACGAAAGCATTCTGCCGCGCATTAAGAGCGGTGAGAAAGTGATTGTTGCTGCACACGGCAACTCACTGCGTGCGCTGGTTAAATACCTCGACAACCTGAGCGAAGACGAGATCCTCGAACTGAACATCCCAACTGGCGTGCCATTGGTGTATGAGTTCGACGAGAACTTCAAGCCGCTCAAACGTTACTATCTGGGTGATGCTGACGAAATCGCTGCGAAAGCCGCAGCCGTAGCAAACCAGGGTAAAGCGAAGTAAGCGACCGCTGAAACGCAAAAAGGCCAGACGCGAGTCTGGCCTTTTTTATTGCCGCAAAACTTAACCGCGACGCTGCTTGACCGCCTGAGCCAGCTGACGCAACGCTTTCTCGGTGTCTTCCCAGCCGATGCAGGCATCGGTCACGCTCTGGCCGTATACCAGCGGTTTGCCGCTCTCGAGGCTCTGATTGCCTTCCACCAGATGACTCTCGATCATCACGCCAGTAATCGCCTGCTCACCGCCGGCAATTTGCTGCGCCACGTCATCAGAAACGACCATCTGACGCTGGAACTGCTTGCTGCTGTTGGCATGGCTGAAGTCGATCATCACCTGCGGACGCAAACCTGCTTTCTCCAGACCCGTTTTCACAGCCGCCACATGTTCAGCGCTGTAGTTCGGCTCTTTGCCGCCGCGCAGAATGATGTGGCAATCTTCGTTACCGCTGGTTTCGACAATCGCCGAGTGACCATATTTGGTGACCGACAAGAAGCAGTGTGGCGCGCTGGCTGCACCAATCGCGTCAATCGCCACTTTGATGGTGCCGTCGGTGCCATTTTTGAAGCCAACCGGGCAAGAGAGACCGGAAGAGAGTTCGCGATGAACCTGCGATTCAGTGGTACGTGCGCCAATCGCGCCCCAGCTCATCAGATCGGCCATATATTGTGGCGTGATCATATCGAGGAACTCACCGGCTGCAGGCAAACCGATGTCGTTGATATCCACCAGCAGCTTGCGCGCCAGGCGCAGGCCGTCGTTGATCTGGAAGCTGCCATCCATAAATGGATCGTTGATCAGCCCTTTCCAGCCCACCGTGGTACGCGGTTTTTCAAAGTAAACACGCATCACCACTTCGAGATCGTCTTTCAACTCATCACGTAACTTCAGCAGACGCGCGGCATACTCTTGCGCAGCCTGGGTATCGTGAATCGAGCACGGACCGATCACCACCAGCAGACGATCATCTTCGCCATGCAGAATGCGGTGAATCGCCTGACGTGACTGCGCAACGGTTTCGGCAGCTTTATCGGTGGCGGGGAATTTTTCAAGCAAGGCAACAGGAGGAAGTAACTCTTTGATCTCTCTGATGCGTAAATCGTCGTTCTGGTAATCCATACACAATTCCATTCAAATTTCTGGCCCAACGTCCGTCGGGCGCAACCTGCCCACTTTAGCCCTTCGCGCGGTGGGTGTAAATTACGCACCGTGGCTAAAATGTATATCTCAAGTTTGCATTTATATATCTATGCACTAAGCTTTTTAAATGTAAGCACTAAGGAATGAGGTGTTTACAAAATTTACTATTTAAGCGAAGCGTATAAGGTGGAATTTTATTCCATCGCGGCACGCTATTTTCGTCAATCAACACCAGTGCGTGTTTGACGGCAACTATCCATTAATTACTGGAGCATAATGATGAATAAGTTTGCAATGATCTTTCTGACGGCAGCGATGACTTTAGGTAGCGGTGCTGTAATGGCTGCAGACAACAATGGCGCGGCTAACGCTTCAGCAGAAGCAGGCGCAGCAGCGGGTGGTGCAAAACAGAATCTCCCACCGAACAAAGTTGATAACAGCAAAATCAACAGCGGCAGCATGAACACTAATAGCGCTGCAACATCCGGCACCAACACCAGCAATATGTCTGCGGAACAGGTTCATAAAAATTCAATGTGTAAAGAGGGCAAATGCCCTGACATGAATAAAAAAGTCGGAACCAAGCATCATAAGACCGATGGCACCACGCAATAATTAAGTCATTGGTATCAATCGGGAGAGCTTCGGCTCTCCCTTTTATTTTGCGCCCCGCCCTTTTCCGCTATGCTGAAGCAATGAAATTCACAGGAACTGATTCATGGCTTCATTGCTGCTTATTGATGATCACCCGTTAGTTGAAGTCGCACTGGAAGCGGCTTGCGTTAACGCTCCCATCACGCTGAAAATTCACGCCGCTGGCGACGAAGCTCAGGCCCGCCAACTGCTCCTGCAACATCCCATCGATTTAATTGTGCTGGATATTGGCTTACCCGATTGCGACGGCCTCGAGCTGCTGCGCCGGTTACGCGTGCGCAATCAGCACTGTCCTGTGTTGATCTATTCCGCGCAGCAGAGCCGCCACACATTGCTCAGCGCGGTGTCGCTGGGCGCCGCCGGTTATGTGGTGAAAAGCCAAAGCATGGCGCAACTGCTGGGTGCGATTCTGGCAGTGCTCGGCGGACAACAGGCTTTTCCGCCGCTGCCAGAGCGTATCGAACTGCCGTTAACCGAGAAGGAGCAGCAGATTGTGGCGCTGCTGGTGCGCGGCTTATCGAATCTGCAAATTGGCGAGCAGTTGCATATCAGCAATAAAACCGTCAGCACCCACAAGAAGAACATCCTGGAGAAAACCGGTGTGCAGTCGGTGGTTGAGCTGGCTGAATTGTGGAAAGCGCAGCAGTGAGGATATGGCTGCTCCTCAGCCTGTTGGTGCTGAGTGTGCTGGCGAAAGCCGATCTGCAACCCGCCAGCAGCGTGATGTTACCCGCGATGATGCCAGCGCCGCACGCCGAGCCGTGGCCGGGTGCAACCTTGCGCGTCGCGGTACCGGCACAAAACAGCGCCCCTTGGGCGATGCGTATTGGCGATCACATCTGGGGTATCGACGCCGACTATCTCAGCGCCCTTAGCCAGTTAACCGGCACCCATTTCACGCTGCAAAGCTATGCCGATCGCGCGCAGCAACTGGCTGCCTTGCAGCGCGGCGAGGTGGATTTGGTGTTAAGTAATCAACACGCCGAGCTGCCGTCCGATGTTTTGCTCAGCGACAGCTGGTACAGCAGCCCGATTCGTATCTATCGTAACCGGGATAATCAGCGCGCGGTGATGTTCAATAGCGACACCGCGCAGCTCACCATTGCCGAGGCGACATTAGCGCAGTTGCCCGCCGAATTTGTCCAACAGCATCGCTGGCACACCTTGCCGGGCGATCTGCAGGCGCTGTATGCCCTGCTCAATCAGCAGAGCGATTACCTGGTTGCCGATGAAGCCAGCGCCGGTTTCCTGCTGGGCCAGCTGCAGCAAGGACAAATCT
>NZ_DAMBSA010000035.1:0-4206 GCF_032054795.1 Pantoea sp. CTOTU49201 | reverse complement strand
GCCGATGAAGCCAGCGCCGGTTTCCTGCTGGGCCAGCTGCAGCAAGGACAAATCTACCAAATCACCGCCGATCCCGGTGCGGGCGAACTGACGCTACGTGCGCTGGCGCGCGATGCCGCCTTGATCCACTGGCTTAACAGCCAGCTGCGCCTGCTTCCCGCCGAATTCAGCAGTCGCGTCCAGCAGCGCTGGAGTCCGCCGCTGCTGCGTTATCAGGACACGCAAACATTGATGCTGTCGGCTGGCGAAAAGCAGTGGCTGGCGCAGCACAACGAGATTCCGTATGCCGTTGAGGCAGATAATGCGCCATGGAGTTATCGCGACAGCAACGGCAATGCGCGCGGCTTCGGCATCGATCTGCTAAACGCCTTAAGCCAAAGCACCGGCCTGCGTTTTACCCCGCGCTGGGTCAACAATCCGCAGCAGGCCGCCACGCTTTTGCAGCAACAGCAGGTAATGCTGAATCTGTTACAGCCGCTGTATGGCGACGATCCCGGCAGCAACACCTTGCCGGTATGGCGCGCCATTTGGGGAATTTACACGCTTGCCACCCATCAACCGATGAACTGGCAATCCCTACAAGGCCAGCGCGTGGGCGTGTTACGCGACGATCTCGCCTCACGTTTGCTGCCATCGGGCGTTACGCCACAGCCGTTCGACGACCGGGCGCAGCTGTGGCAAGCGCTGAATAGCGGCCAGATTGATGCGCTGGTGGATAACGTGTTGTCCGCCCGCTGGCGAATGGCGAGTCACGAAGATAATCGTGTGCATTTGGCGTTTGCCGCCAGCGATATCGCCTGGCCGCTGGCGCCGCAGGTCAGCGCACAACAGCCTGAGCTGCGCGCCCTGCTCGACCATGCTTTGCAGCAGATCCCGCCCGATACGCTCAACCAGATGCGCGTTAGCTGGTCGCAGCCGCCGCAGCCCGGCACCACGATGGCGATGCGCAATATTCCGCTGATGATTTTGATCGCGGCTGGCGTGATTATTCTGTTGCTGCTGGGTTTGCTGGCGCGTCGTTACTGGCAGCAGCGTCGTGATCGATTGCAGCGTGAACAGGCCGAACGCGCCAATGCCGCCAAGAGCCAGTTTCTCGCCACCGCCAGCCACGAATTGCGCACGCCGATGCAGGCGATTCTCGGTTTGCTGGAGCTGGAACAGCAGCAGCACCCGAGCGAACGGCTGGCGCTGATGCACAGCAGCGCGCGCTCGCTGATGGCGCTGCTGAACGACTTGCAGGATCACGCACGCATTGAGAGCCAGAGCTTCCGTTTGGCGCCGCGCCCGCTCAATCTGACACTTTGGCTGCAGCAGCAACAGCAGTTCTATCATCCCTTGATGCGCGATGCCGGGCCAAACCTGATTGCCGAAGCCCTGACGCCGTTGCCTGCCAGCGTGTTACTGGATGGCGATCGTCTGCAGCAGGTGGTGAATAATCTGGTGGCCAATGCCCTGAAGTTTACCCGCGGAGGCGAAGTGCGCCTGTCGCTGGCGGTTGATGCGCATATACAGCTGACGGTGGCCGATACCGGCAGCGGCATTCCGCTTAACGAGCAGGCAGAGCTGTTTGAACCCTGGTATCAGGCGCCATCCGGCAAAAGCCATGCGGTACAAGGTAGCGGATTGGGTTTGTTTATTTGTCGCGAGATTGTGCAACGAATGGGCGGTACGTTAACGCTCACTTCAGAGCCCGGCAGCGGCACCACGGTCAGCGTGCAGTTGCCGTTAATACTGAGCGAAGAGCCGTTAACCGAGCGCACAGCAAGCTGGCCACTTTACCCGCAGCTGCGCGTAGCGATCGTGGACGATCATCCGACCAATCTTTTAGTGATGCAGCAGCAGCTGGCGAACTTTGGTGTGCAGGCACAAGTATTTGAAGAGGGCCGAGCGCTGCTGCACGCCGATGCCCAGCGCGCCTTCGATATTCTGTTTATCGACCAGATGATGCCGCGCCCGGATGGTTTAACGCTGCTGCGTATTCTGCGCCGCCGACAGCACCAGCGCGGCACCGCCACGCTGCGCGTGCTGTGCTCTGCGGATGTTCAGTTGCTGAAAATCGCCCTGCAGGACGATGAAGCCTTGCTGCTCAAACCCATCGAGCTTGATCATCTGGCGCCGCTGCTGGCGCGCGCGATAAAAGATCCGCTGGATTTGTTGCCAAACAGCTTGCTGATTTTGGCGCAGAATAATCAGGCGTTTATTCCCCGCATCTGCCAGACCTTGCAGCGCACGCTGCAGCAGGATCGGGATTCGCTGATCAGCGCACGCGATAAGCAAAACTGGTCAGCGCTGGAACAGGCAGCGCACCGCATGAAAGGCAGCTGGTTGATGCTCGGGATGGATGAGGTTGCCGAGCGCTGTCAGCAGTTGATTGTGCAGACCAAACAGCAGCAGTTGCCGCTTGATGATCTCAATTTACTGATATCATTAACAAACAGGTTACTTAAACAACTGGAAAATTATGGCACACACTCATTCCCACGGCGCAGCTAGCAGCAACCGCACGCGGCTGGCAGCGGCCTTTGGCGTAACGGCGCTGTTTATGGTGGCGGAAGTGATTGGCGGGCTGGTTTCTGGCTCGCTGGCGCTGCTGGCCGATGCCGGACATATGTTGACCGATGCCGCCGCACTGCTGATGGCGTTACTTGCCGTGCAGTTTGCTCAGCGCAAACCCAACGCGCGTCATACCTTCGGTTTGCTGCGCCTCACCACCTTAGCGGCGTTCGTCAACGCCATTGCGCTGTTGGTGATAACGGTGCTGATTGTCTGGGAGGCGCTGCGTCGCTTCTACGAGCCACAGCCAATCGCTGGCGGATTGATGCTTGGCATCGCCATTGCCGGTTTGCTGGCGAATCTGCTGTCGTTCTGGCTGCTGCATCGGGGAAGCGAAGAGAAGAATCTCAACGTACGTGCGGCGGCTTTGCATGTGCTGGGCGATTTGCTGGGTTCGGTCGGTGCGATTGTCGCGGCGGTGATCATCATGCTGACCGGCTGGACGCCGATCGATCCGATTCTGTCACTGCTGGTGTCATTGCTGGTGGTGCGCAGCGCCTGGTCGCTGCTGCGCGAGAGTCTGCATGAGTTGCTGGAAGGTGCACCGGGCCATATCAACGCGGATAAACTGTCGCGCGAGCTGACGCGCAATATCGATGAAGTGCGTAACGTGCATCACGTTCATCTGTGGCAAGTAGGTGAAAAGCCGGTGCTGACGCTGCATGTACAGGTAATTCCGCCTTACGATCATGACGGCCTGCTTAAGCGCATCCACCATTATCTGCATGAGCACTATCAAATTGCCCACGCCACGGTACAGATGGAGTATCAGCCGTGCAGCGGACCGGACTGTGAGCTCTGTTTAGATAACAGCGCCGCGCAGCACGATCACCACGATCATGCTGCGCTGGAAGGTCATGCTCATCACCATCACTAATGCGACAGCGCGCGCGAGCCATGTTCGCGTGCGCTTTGCATCCACAGGCGCGAACCGTTAAGCGCAATCAGCGTCAGAATCGCGTACTCCAGTGACATGGCATAAACGCCCTGACGCGCAAAGATCATCACGCTAATGACGTTGATCACCACCCACAGCAGCCAGTTCTCAACGTATTTACGCGTCATGAGAATCATCGCCACAATCGACAACACCATCATGCATGAATCCCAGAATGGGAAAGCATCCGGCTGCAGCTGCGGCATCGCCACGTTGAGCCCCACGCTCTGCATGATGCCGACTGCGGTTTTGGTCAGGAAGGCAAACACCGGATCGATGTACACCGTCATCAGCGCAATCGCCACCACGCACGCCGCGCCCCAACCCAAGGCTTTTGAGCGCGGCAGCCAGCGAATTTGCAGCTCAGTTTCATTGTTGGCGGTTTGCCGACTCCACGCGTACCAGCCGTAAACGTTGGCGACGAAGAAGAACAGCTGCAGCAATAAGCTGGCGTAGAGCTGAATCTGGAAGAAGATCACCGCGAACAGCGTGACGTTAATCAGCCCGAAAAAGTAGTTGATGATTTTTTCCAGGCTGGCGAGCCAGATACACAGCAAGCCCGCGATGGTGCCAACGGCTTCGATCCATGACAGATCGTAGCCGCCAACGCCAAGCGGAATGTGAACCAGAATATTTTGCGTGCTAAAGAAGTCCATATAAGGTGCCTGTGTAACGGGAGCCCGTCATGCATTCCCTTTGATTTTAAGTTTGAGATC
>NZ_DAMBSA010000034.1:0-19103 GCF_032054795.1 Pantoea sp. CTOTU49201 | reverse complement strand
GGAATGGTGAGGATATCGCTGAAGAGGATTGCCGCATCCAGCGCATAGCGACGCAGCGGTTGCAGCGTGACTTCACACGCCAGCTCAGCATTCTTACACAGCGACATAAAATCACCGGCTTCAGCGCGCGTGGCTTTGTACTCCGGCAAATAGCGCCCAGCTTGTCGCATCATCCATACCGGCGTGACATCTACCGGCTGACGTAACAGGGCGCGCAGATAACGATCGTTCTTCAGTTCACTCATAATGGGCTCTCTCATGCTAAGGCCGGCAGTGTAGCATTTTCACGCCGTGCTGGCGCGACACAGGGCAACGGTATCTTCAATCAGGCGACGCGCCACCGTGCCGGGCGGCGGTAATAGCGGCAGATCGTCATAGCGATACCAACCGGCATCCAGCAGCTCTTTACCGTCGTGTTGCAGATCGCCGCCATCATATTCCGCCATATACGCCATCATCAGAGAATGCGGGAATGGCCACGGCTGCGAGGTTACGTAGCGCACGTTTTTCACCCGCACGTTGCTCTCTTCCATCACTTCCCGCGCTACCGCTTGTTCTAAGGTTTCGCCCACTTCGACGAACCCCGCCAGCACGGTATAGATGTTGTTGCGATGACGCGCATGATTGGCAAGCAGGATCTCATCGCCACGACGTATGGCCACGATGATGCACGGCGCAATTTGCGGGTAATAGCGCTCGCGGCAGTGATTGCACAAGCAGGCAAATTCGCGTTTGCTGATGTGCATCTCATGGCCGCAATAGCCGCACCAGCGGTGCGAGCGGTAAAACTCCGCCAGCTGCACACCACGTCCGGCGATTTGGAACAGACCGACATCTTCATCAATCAGTTGGCGCACGGAGCCCATGCTGTCCGGGCGCGATTCGCGAACCAGCCAGACATTCTCGCCCTGCCACTCGCCAATCAAAATGCCGTTGCTGCCGTTGAGGCCAAAATCGGTGGCTAAGCCATGTGGCAATTCACCCTGCGGCAACCAAAGTTTTTGCTCGTGGCTGACAACCCACCAACCAGCGTCTAAGCTTGAGATCTCACGTTGCATCTTAATCGTTGTCCTTAGCGTCAAATCGCACGCTGAAATCCTAATATTAAGTGTGTAATAAACAACTATAACCTACCTGGAGCCCCATATGCTTAACCAGTTAGAGAACCTGACAGAGCGTGTAGGTGGCAGAAATGAATTGGTGGATTCATGGCTGCGCGCCCGTCGACAGCTGCTCGTCACTTACTACGAGCTTATTGGCATGAAGCCACAAAAAGATGCGTTAACTGCGCTGGATGAACAGGCGCTGGATGCGTTTTGTCACAACCTGGTGGATTACCTGTCTACCGGCCATTTCAGCGTGTATGAACACATCATTAGTGAGATGCAGGGTGATAGCCCATTAATCGTGGCCGCGCAGATTTATCCGGCACTTGAGGCGAATACCGATCGCATCATGCAGCTTTACGACACCCATCTGCAGCAAGCGATTAACGATGATAATTGCGTGGATTTTCAAACCGCGCTCTCCGAAGTCGGCGAGGTGCTGGAATCTCGCTTTACGCTGGAAGATAAGCTGGTGCAGCTCGCCTGGGATCACCAGCTGGCGCGCCCGCCGGTTGCCAACGACAGCGTCATCGCCCGCCCGGCTTAACATCCCGAAGATGTAAAAAACTTGTTATTCAAGAAAAGCCCTCTTATGCTGAATGGGCTTTTTTATTGCCTCTTCAAAACATGAAGAGCCAAATTTTGCGGTTTAAGCGTAGCGTGCGCAGCCAGTTTGCACTCGGACAGCGCGCAGGGACCACGTAGTACGTGACGGTCCGAGCACTGCCCAGGCGTGAAATAGCAAGCAAAGTAGCTTAAATCGTAAAACACCAACTTGTCGGAGTGCCCTTCGGGGCTGAGACCGTTAATTCGGGATCCGCGGAACCTGATCAGGTTAGTACCTGCGAAGGGAACAAGAGTAGACATCATCAGCACGTTGCAAGCTGGCGCCCAGCATCGTCGCTGTTACTCCTTCCGAACTCTGGACAAGCAACTTCCAACCTTTACCGGAAACTTGCTATGTCTGCTAAAACTTCTCGTCGAGAACAACGCGCTCAGGCGCAAGAATTTATCGATTCCCTGCAGGGAACCGCTTTCCCCAACTCCAAACGTATCTGGATCACTGGCAGCCGCGCGGATATTCGCGTGCCGATGCGTGAGATACAGCTCAGCCCGACACATATCGGCGGCAGCAAAGAACATCCGCAATATGAGCCGAATGAAGCGGTGCCGGTTTACGACACTGCCGGTGCTTATGGCGATCCTCAAGCCACTATTGATGTGCATCAGGGACTTGCAAGACTACGCGCCAACTGGATCGAAGAACGTGACGACAGTGAAACTATCCACCAGCTAAGTTCCAGCTACACGCAGCAGCGTCTGGCGGATGAAGGTTTGGATCACCTGCGTTTTGAACATCTGCCACAACCGCGCCGCGCCAAAGCGGGTCGCCGGGTTACCCAGCTGCACTATGCACGTCAGGGCATCATCACGCCGGAGATGGAGTTTATTGCGCTGCGCGAAAACATGGGCCGCGAGCGTATTCGCGGTGAAGTACTGCTACAGCAGCATCCGGGCCACAGCTTTGGCGCTAATCTGCCGGAAAATATCACCGCTGAATTTGTCCGCCAGGAAGTCGCCAGCGGCCGCGCCATCATCCCTTCTAACATCAACCATCCCGAATCAGAACCGATGATCATTGGCCGCAACTTCCTGGTGAAGGTAAATGCCAATATTGGTAACTCGGCGGTGAGTTCATCAATTGAAGAAGAAGTGGAGAAGCTGGTGTGGTCGACGCGCTGGGGCGCAGACACCGTGATGGATCTCTCAACCGGCCGCTACATCCATGAAACGCGTGAGTGGATTTTGCGAAACAGCCCGGTGCCGATTGGTACAGTGCCGATTTATCAGGCGCTGGAAAAGGTGAACGGCATTGCAGAAGATCTCAACTGGGCGATTTTCCGCGACACGCTGCTGGAGCAGGCGGAACAAGGCGTTGACTACTTCACCATTCACGCTGGCGTATTGCTACGCTATGTGCCGATGACGGTCAACCGGCTGACCGGCATTGTGTCGCGCGGCGGCTCGATTATGGCGAAATGGTGCCTGTCGCATCACACAGAAAGCTTCCTCTATCTGCACTTCCGCGAGATTTGTGAAATTTGTGCCGCCTACGATGTGGCGCTGTCGCTCGGCGACGGCCTGCGTCCCGGCTCGATTCAGGATGCCAACGATGAGGCGCAATTTGCCGAACTGCATACGCTGGGCGAACTGAACAAAATCGCCTGGGAATATGATGTGCAGGTGATGATTGAAGGTCCGGGACACGTGCCGATGCAGATGATTCGTCGCAATATGACCGAACAGCTTGAGCATTGTCACGAAGCGCCGTTTTACACGCTTGGCCCGCTCACCACCGATATCGCGCCCGGCTACGACCATTTCACTTCCGGCATCGGTGCGGCCATGATTGGCTGGTTCGGTTGCGCCATGCTGTGCTACGTGACGCCAAAAGAGCACCTCGGTTTGCCGAATAAAGAGGATGTGAAGCAAGGGCTGATCACCTACAAGATCGCCGCGCACGCAGCGGATCTGGCGAAAGGTCATCCGGGCGCGCAGATCCGCGACAATGCGATGTCGAAAGCGCGTTTTGAATTCCGCTGGGAAGATCAGTTCAATCTGGCGCTCGATCCGCACACCGCACGCGCCTATCACGATGAAACCTTGCCGCAGGAATCAGGCAAAGTCGCGCACTTCTGCTCGATGTGTGGCCCGAAATTCTGCTCGATGAAAATTACTCAGGAAGTGCGCGAATTTGCTGCCCGCCAACAGGCTGAAGCCCAGCCGATTGAGGTGGGCATGGCGCAAATGTCGGATGCCTTCCGCAATCGTGGCGGCGAGCTTTATCACGCTGCCGATACCCTTAAAGAGGAAAATGTATGACCGACGCCTTTCCTGCCACGGCCCCAAAACTGGGGCTGTATCCGGTTGTTGATAGCGTGGAATGGATCGCGCGCTTGCTGGAAGCCGGTGTGCGCACCATTCAGCTGCGCATCAAAGATTGTGAAGATCATGAGGTGGAAGATGCCGTGCGCGAGGCGATCGCACTCGGCAAACAGTATCGCGCTCGTCTGTTTATCAATGATTACTGGCGCTTAGCCATTAAATATCACGCTTATGGCGTGCACCTTGGCCAGGAAGATCTCGATGTCGCCGATCTGGCGGCCATTCGTGAGGCGGGATTGCGCCTGGGTTTATCGACGCATGACGATGCCGAGCTGGATCGAGCGCTGGCGCTGCGCCCTTCTTACATTGCGCTTGGCCACATCTATCCTACGCAAACCAAAGACATGCCATCTGCGCCGCAGGGCGTGGTGGAATTGAAACGCCATCTAACGCGTTTACAGGATATGCCAACCGTGGCGATTGGCGGTATTTCTCTGGCGAGCGTGCCTGAAGTGCTGGCCACTGGCGTGGGCAGTATTGCGGTGGTGAGTGCGATTACCCAGGCCGCAGACTGGCGCGCAGCAACGCAGCAGCTGCTGTCACTGGTGGAAAATGGAATCGAACCTGCAGAAGCAATGTAATGCGTGCAAAGTGAGGATGAAACGCTGGAATCTGCCGCGCAGCAGCGTGATGTGATGACTAGCGTCCTTTCCTGATAAAGCTAAAGTGTGCCTGCCCGCTGTCGCTTGCAGCGGGCCAGGGCTGGTCTTAACCTCTCCCAGCCCTGCCTTTCTTCACATAGTCAGGGAGGAGGTATGCACGGTTTCTACACTGCAAGCCAGCATGGCACGTTCTACCGCTGTGCCGAGTTGGGCTATCGCCTGCTCCGTATGCTCATTCATTGGCAAACCATAATTCAGGCGCAAGCAGTTGCGATACTTGCCCGAGGCCGAAAACAGCGAGCCGACCGCAACCTGCATGTTCAGCTCCCGCAATTCGGTGTTGAGCCTGACCGCGTCAAACGCCTCTGGCAACTCAATCCACATCAGGAAGCTGCCCTGCGGACGCGACACACAAATCCCGCACGGGAAGTAGTGGCGCACCCAGCAGCTAAAAGTTTCGTAGTTGCGTTGATACACCTGACGCATGCGCCGCA
Organism: Pantoea sp. CTOTU49201; assembly: GCF_032054795.1. Classification (NCBI taxonomy): domain Bacteria; kingdom Pseudomonadati; phylum Pseudomonadota; class Gammaproteobacteria; order Enterobacterales; family Erwiniaceae; genus Pantoea; species Pantoea sp. CTOTU49201. The sequence continues at coordinate 13,955 of NZ_DAMBSA010000034.1, read as the reverse complement.
AGTGCGGCAGATAATGACCAAGGCGAATAAACTCGGCGACCGCATGCTGCGGCTGTGTGGCCGTCGATCCGGTGCTGATGTATTTCATATGCAGCACGCGATCACGATAGCGCCCTGGCGCCACCCAACCAACACGCAATCCTGGCGCCAGCGTCTTAGAGAACGAACTGCACAGCAATACGCGGCCATCGTGGTCCAGCGACTTGATGGTAACCGGACGCGGATACTCCCACGCCAGCTCACCATACACATCGTCTTCAATAATCGCGGCATCGAAACGCTGAGCCAGCGTTACCAACGCACGTTTGCGAGATTCCGGCATGATGAAGCCCAGCGGATTATTGCAGTTTGGCACTACCACCACCGCTTTGATCGGCCACTGCTCAAACGCCAGTTCCAGCGCTTCCAGACTGATACCGGTGACCGAATCGGTAGGAATCTCAATGGCGCGAATGCCGAAGCCGCGCAGGGTTTGCATGGTGCCGTGAAAAGTCGGCGACTCAACCGCAATGATGTCCCCGGCCTGGCATATCGCACGAATCGAAATCGACAGCGCTTCATGGCAGCCAGTGGTAATCACGATATCTTCTGCCGTAAGCTGACAACCGCTGTCAATCGTCAGACGCGCAACCTGTTCGCGCAATGCCGCGACGCCCAGCAAACTGTCATAGTTGAGCTGGTCAATATCCTGCCTCTGCGCCATGCGGCTCTGAATTTTCCACAGCGGTTTCAACGTGGGCTGAGTGAGATCGGGAATACCGCTGCCGAGTTGCAACACATCGCTGTTAGTCCGGCTGCTAAGCAATTCCAGCACCGATTCCCATTGAGTGATTTCCACCGGGCGCTGTGCCGGTCGGGTTATGGCGGGCATCGGCGGCGTCGCTTTGCGCGTTGCAACGAAATACCCGGAACGTGGCTGCGGTACGATCAGCTGTTTCTCTTCCAGCAGATGATACGCCTGCTGAACGGTGCTGATACTCACGCCGTGTTCCAGACTCAGCGTGCGCACCGACGGCAAGCGCTCGCCGCTGCGGTACAGCCCTTGCTCAATACGATCCGAAAGCAAACATGCCAAATGTTGGTAGCGCGTCATCGTATGCCTCACTCAGCCTTAGATCATAACAAACCAGTACAGATAGCACTTATAATTACCATTCAGATCCATCATAGCGCAATCTGTATGTTAAAGATAAGTGATTTTTGCGTCTGTATCATAATGCGCAAGAATTGGACAATGCATCTCAGGCAACCTACTGAGGGCAAGGATTATGGAATTCGATCAAAACCGCGCGGCTAAACCTTTTGATGTCACTTTACTGGATATCTTCCGTGGCGCAGTACGTATGGTTAAACACTGGAAAGCACGACGGGAAACGCATCGCATCCTGTCAAAACTGAGTGACAATCAGCTGCGGGATATCGGACTGACACGCGAAGATGTCTGCCGCAAGTTCTGACAAACTGAAGACGAAAAAAAACCCTGCCGAGGCAGGGTTTTTTATTGGTCAGCTTTAGCTGACGAATTACTCGTCGTCGCTTCCGCCCAGACCGGCGTTCAGCAATTCCGCCAGGCTAGCAGAGGCTTCATCCGCAGTAACCTGCGGTGCAACCGGTGCTTCACCCGCAGAGCGGCGACGCATACGATCCTGGTGATAAGCATAACCGGTACCGGCTGGGATCAGACGACCCACGATTACGTTCTCTTTCAGGCCGCGCAGTTCATCACGCTTACCTGCAACTGCTGCTTCGGTCAGGACACGCGTGGTCTCCTGGAACGATGCTGCAGAGATGAACGATTCGGTTGCCAGTGACGCTTTGGTGATACCCAGCAGATCGCGCATGAATGTCGCGCCGATTTTGCCATTCGCTTCAAGTTCACGGTTAGAGATCTTGATGCGAGAGTATTCAGCCTGCTCACCTTCCAGGAAGTCGGTGCTTCCCACGCTCGAGATGGTTGCTTTACGCAGCATCTGACGAACGATGACTTCGATGTGTTTATCGTTAATCTTAACGCCTTGCAGACGGTAAACTTCCTGCACTTCGTTAGTGATGTAACGGGTAACAGCATGGACGCCACGCAGACGCAGGATATCGTGCGGAGACTCTGGGCCGTCAGATACGACGTCACCACGTTCTACGCGCTCACCTTCGAATACGTTAAGCTGACGCCATTTTGGAATCATCTCTTCGTACGGATCGCTACCATCAACCGGCGTGATTACCAGACGACGCTTACCTTTGGTCTCTTTACCGAAGGAGATGATACCGCTGATCTCCGCCAGGATTGCTGGCTCTTTCGGACGACGCGCTTCGAACAAGTCAGCAACGCGCGGCAGACCACCGGTAATATCCTTGGTACCGCCAGATTCCTGCGGAACACGCGACAGCGTGTCACCGGCACTGATCTTAACGCCATCTTCCAACTGAACAATCGCTTTGCCCGGCAGGAAGTACTGTGCTGGCATGTCGGTACCTGGAATCAGAACATCATTTCCGTTGGCATCAACAATTTTCAGCGCAGGACGCAGATCTTTACCACCCGCAGTACGTTCTGCAGAATCCAGAACCACCAGCGATGACAGACCGGTTAAGTCGTCAGTCTGACGCGTAATGGTCTGACCGTCGATCATGTCAGTAAAGCGAATGAAACCGCCCACTTCGGTGATTACCGGCATGGTATGCGGATCCCAGTTTGCTACGGTCTCGCCCGCTGCAACCTGCTCGCCATCACCTTTAGCCATAACCGCACCGTAAGGCACTTTATAGCTCTCTTTGGTACGACCGAACTCGTCGATCATCTTCAGCTCAACGTTACGTGAAACGATAACCAGTTTCCCTGAGGAGTTGGTTACAGACTTCGCGTTGGTCAGCTTAATAGTACCTTTGTTCTTCACCTGGATGCTGGATTCAGCAGCCGCACGAGATGCCGCACCACCGATGTGGAACGTACGCATCGTCAGCTGAGTACCCGGCTCACCGATGGACTGTGCTGCGATAACACCGATGGCCTCACCTTTGTTGATGATGTGACCACGTGCCAGATCGCGACCGTAGCAGTGTGCACACACACCGAAGTCGGTTTCACAGCCAACAACCGAGCGCACTTTGATCGCATCGACTGAATTCAGTTCGATCACATCACACCAGTGCTCATCGATCAGGGTGTTACGCGGGATCAGGATGTCTGCAGTGCCCGGCTTCAGAACGTCTTCAGCCGTTACACGACCCAGTACACGCTCACGCAGCGGCTCTTTAACGTCGCCACCTTCGATGACCGGAGTCATCATGATGCCTTCGAACGTGCCGCAGTCATCTTCGGTAACAACCAGATCCTGCGCTACGTCTACCAGACGACGCGTCAGATAACCGGAGTTAGCAGTTTTCAGTGCGGTATCCGCAAGACCTTTACGCGCACCGTGCGTGGAGATGAAGTACTGGAGTACGTTCAGACCTTCACGGAAGTTCGCGGTGATCGGCGTTTCGATGATTGAGCCATCTGGCTTAGCCATCAGACCACGCATACCGGCCAGCTGACGAATCTGTGCAGCAGAACCACGCGCACCGGAGTCGGCCATCATGTAGATGCTGTTGAACGATACCTGCTGCTCTTCTTCGCCATGACGGTTGATCACGGTTTCAGTTTGCAGGTTATCCATCATCGCTTTGGAAACGCGTTCGTTAGCAGCGGCCCAAATATCGATAACTTTGTTGTAACGTTCGCCAGCAGTTACCAGACCAGACTGGAACTGTTCCTGAATCTCAGCAACTTCCGCTTCCGCTTCGGCTACGATTTCCGCTTTCTTCGCTGGGATTACCATGTCGTCGATACCTACAGAGGCACCTGAACGGGCTGCGTAAGCAAAACCGGTGTACATGGTTTGGTCAGCAAAGATAACGGTCGGCTTCAGGCCCAGGATGCGGTAACAGGTGTTCAGCATCTTGGAAATTGCTTTCTTACCCAGCGCCTGGTTGACGATGGAGTAAGGCAGGCCTTTCGGAACGATCATCCACAGAATCGCACGACCAATGGTGGTGTCGATAATGCTGGTTTTCGCAACGAACTCTTCCTGCTCGTTCTTTGTATATTCGGTGATACGCACTTTAACGCGTGCATGCAGCTCGGCCAGGCCAGCGCGGTAAACACGCTCAGCTTCTTTCGGGCCAGTCAGCACCATGCCTTCGCCTTTGGCGTTCACTTTGTCGCGGGTCATGTAGTACAGACCCAAAACAACGTCCTGTGAAGGAACGATGATTGGCTCGCCGTTCGCTGGTGACAGAATGTTGTTGGTCGACATCATCAGCGCACGCGCTTCCAACTGGGCTTCCAGCGTCAGCGGTACGTGAACAGCCATCTGGTCACCATCGAAGTCGGCGTTATATGCCGCACAAACCAGCGGGTGCAGCTGGATCGCTTTACCTTCGATCAGAACCGGTTCAAACGCCTGGATACCCAAACGGTGCAGAGTTGGTGCACGGTTCAGCAGTACCGGGTGTTCGCGGATCACTTCGTCCAGAATATCCCAAACGACAGCTTCTTCGCGCTCAACCATTTTCTTAGCGGCTTTGATGGTGGTGGCCAGGCCACGCAATTCAAGCTTGCCGTAAATGAACGGTTTGAACAGCTCAAGAGCCATTTTCTTCGGCAGACCGCACTGATGCAGACGCAGGTATGGACCAACGGTGATAACTGAACGGCCAGAGTAGTCAACACGTTTACCCAACAGGTTCTGACGGAAACGACCCTGTTTACCTTTGATCATGTCTGCCAGAGATTTCAGCGGACGCTTGTTCGAGCCAGTGATGGCGCGACCGCGACGGCCGTTATCCAGCAGTGCATCAACCGCTTCCTGCAGCATACGTTTTTCGTTACGTACGATGATATCTGGCGCAGCCAGATCCAGCAGGCGTTTCAGACGGTTGTTACGGTTGATCACGCGACGATACAGATCGTTCAGATCCGACGTAGCGAAACGACCACCATCCAGCGGTACCAGCGGACGCAGATCTGGCGGCAGAACCGGCAGAACGGTCAGGATCATCCACTCTGGCTTGTTACCAGACTGAACAAACGCTTCCAGCAGCTTGATACGCTTGGTCAGCTTTTTACGTTTGGTCTCGGAGTTGGTTTCGTTCAGCTCTTCACGCAGCTGCTCGCACTCTTGCTCCAGATCCATATTTTTCAGCAGCGCCTGAATAGCTTCCGCACCCATCTTCGCGTCGAACTCGTCACCGAACTCTTCCAGCGCGTCAAGGTACTGCTCTTCCGTCAGAATCTGACGTTTTTCCAGGTTGGTCATGCCGCCTTCGATAACCACATAAGATTCGAAGTACAGCACGCGCTCGATATCACGCAGTGGCATATCCAGCAGCAAGCCGATACGCGAAGGCAGTGATTTCAGGAACCAAATGTGCGCGGTTGGAGAAGCCAGCTCAATGTGGCCCATGCGCTCACGACGTACTTTGGTCTGTGTAACTTCAACACCACACTTCTCACAGATCACGCCGCGATGTTTTAAACGCTTGTACTTACCGCACAGGCATTCGTAATCTTTTACCGGTCCGAAAATACGGGCACAGAAAAGACCGTCACGCTCAGGCTTGAAGGTACGGTAGTTAATGGTTTCCGGCTTTTTAACTTCACCAAAAGACCATGAACGGATCATGTCTGGCGATGCCAGAGCAATTTTGATCGCATCAAACTCTTCGGTCTTAGTTTGCGCTTTCAGAAACTTAAGTAAGTCTTTCACGGATTAGCTCCCGTCGGAGTGGAACTCTCAGGGACGCGCACCCGAAGTGCACGTCCCGTAACCAGTACTTGCGAGTACTTACTCGTCTTCCAGCTCGATGTTGATACCCAGCGAGCGAATCTCTTTCAACAGTACGTTGAAGGATTCAGGCATGCCCGGTTCCATCTGATGGTTACCGTCGACGATGTTTTTATACATCTTCGTACGGCCGTTAACGTCATCAGATTTAACGGTAAGCATTTCCTGCAGGGTATACGCGGCACCGTATGCTTCCAGTGCCCACACTTCCATCTCACCGAAGCGCTGTCCACCGAACTGCGCTTTACCACCCAGCGGCTGCTGAGTAACCAAGCTGTAAGAACCGGTAGAACGTGCGTGCATCTTGTCGTCGACCAGGTGGTTCAGTTTCAGCATGTACATGTAACCTACGGTTACCTGACGCTCAAACTGCTCACCGGTACGGCCGTCGAACAGGGTGATCTGACCGGAAGAAGGCAAGCCGCCGAGCTGCAACAGCTCTTTGATTTCGCTCTCTTTCGCACCGTCAAACACCGGAGTCGCGATTGGCATACCCTTCTTCAGGTTTTCTGCCAGACGCAGCACTTCGTCGTCTGTAAAGGTGTTCAGGTCAACTTTCTGACGCACATCAGTGCCCAGATCGTAAGCACGCTGGATGAACTCACGCAGTTTGGAGACTTCTTCCTGCTTCTTCAGCATCGCATTGATTTTTTCACCAATGCCTTTCGCCGCCATACCGAGGTGAGTTTCCAGGATCTGACCGATGTTCATACGCGATGGTACGCCCAGCGGGTTCAGTACGATGTCGACCGGCGTACCGTTCTCATCGTAAGGCATGTCTTCGATAGGGTTGATCTTAGAGATAACACCCTTGTTACCGTGACGACCTGCCATCTTGTCACCAGGCTGGATCTGACGTTTAACGGCCAGATACACCTTAACGATTTTCAGCACGCCTGGTGCCAGATCATCGCCTTGGGTGATCTTGCGACGCTTAGCTTCAAGTTTCTTCTCAAACTCGTGCTTCAGCTCGTCGTACTGCTCAGCCAGCTGCTCCAGAGAATTCTGCTTCTCTTCGTCAGTCAGGCCCAGCTCCAACCAGCGCTCGCGTGGCAGTTTATCCAGCTTCTCAGCTTCAACACCACCCGAGATCAGTACTGCCTGGATACGGCCGAACAGGCCCGCTTCAAAGATCTGCAGTTCTTCAGACAGGTCTTTTTTAACCTGCTTCAGCTGCATCTCTTCGATTTCCAGCGCGCGCTTGTCTTTTTCCACGCCATCGCGAGTGAAGACCTGCACATCGATAACCGTACCGGATACGCCGTTCGGAACACGCAGTGACGAATCTTTCACGTCAGAGGCTTTTTCACCGAAGATCGCACGCAGCAGTTTCTCTTCTGGCGTCAGCTGGGTTTCACCTTTCGGCGTTACCTTACCAACCAGAATGTCGCCACCAGTCACTTCCGCACCGATATACACGATGCCGGATTCATCCAGTTTAGAAAGCGCAGCTTCACCCACGTTCGGGATATCAGCGGTGATCTCTTCTGGCCCCAGCTTGGTGTCACGAGACACACATGCCAGTTCCTGGATGTGAATAGTGGTGAAACGGTCTTCCTGAACCACACGCTCGGATACGAGGATGGAGTCTTCGAAGTTGTAACCGTTCCATGGCATGAACGCCACGCGCATGTTCTGACCCAGCGCCAGTTCACCGAGATCGGTAGACGGGCCATCTGCCAGCACGTCGCCACGCTCAATCGGCTCACCCAGATTGACACACGGCATCTGGTTGATGCAGGTGTTCTGGTTAGAACGGGTGTACTTGGTCAAGTTGTAGATGTCGATACCCGCTTCGCCCGGATACATCTCTTCTTCGTTAACTTTGATAACGATACGAGAAGCATCAACGTACTGAACGGTACCACCACGTTTCGCGACGGCAGTTACACCGGAGTCAACCGCTACTGCACGTTCCATACCGGTACCAACCAGCGGCTTATCAGCACGCAGAGTTGGAACCGCCTGACGTTGCATGTTCGCACCCATCAAGGCGCGGTTAGCATCATCGTGCTCAAGGAACGGGATCAGTGACGCACCGACAGAAACCACCTGTTGGGTGGAAACGTCCATGTAGTCAACCTGATCGCGGCTGAACAGGCTTGACTCACCCTTGCTACGGCAGGTGACGAGATCGTCAACAAAGCTGCCATCTTCTGCGAGGTTGGTGTTCGCCTGAGCGATAACGTAGTTACCCTCTTCAATTGCAGAGAGGTAATGAATTTCATCACTCACTTTACCGTCAACAACGCGACGATACGGGGTTTCAAGGAAACCGTATTCGTTAGTCTGCGCGTAAACAGAGAGTGAGTTGATCAGACCGATGTTCGGGCCTTCCGGGGTTTCGATTGGACATACACGACCGTAGTGGGTTGGGTGTACGTCACGTACTTCGAAGCCGGCGCGCTCACGGGTCAGACCGCCTGGGCCCAGAGCAGAGATACGACGTTTGTGCGTAATCTCAGACAACGGGTTGTTCTGATCCATAAACTGGGACAGCTGGCTTGAGCCGAAGAACTCTTTCACCGCCGCCGAAATCGGCTTAGCGTTGATCATATCCTGAGGCATCAGCGTATCGAGGTCGCCCAGAGACAGACGCTCTTTAACTGCACGCTCAACACGAACCAAGCCAACACGGAACTGGTTTTCTGCCATTTCGCCAACAGAACGAATACGACGGTTGCCGAGGTGATCGATATCATCCACTTCACCGATACCGTTACGGATACCGATAAGCTTTTTCATCACTTCGATGATGTCGTCTTTGCTCAGGATACCTGAACCTTCGATCTCATCACGCAGCAGAGAACGGTTGAACTTCATGCGGCCAACCGCAGAAAGATCGTAACGATCTTCAGAGAAGAACAGGTTCTCGAACAGGTTTTCAGCGGCTTCACGCGTTGGTGGCTCACCAGGACGCATCATGCGGTAGATCTCAACCAGCGCGCTTAAGCGATCGTTGGTTGGGTCAACACGCAGGGTCTCGGAGATGTACGCACCGTGATCCAGGTCGTTGGTGAACAGCGTTTCAATGCGCTTATGACCAGACTGACTCAGTTTCGCCAGCAGATCCAGTGACAATTCCATGTTCGCTGGAACGATCAGCTCGCCGGTGTTCAGATCGACGTAGTCTTTAGCGACCACTTTGCCAGCAATGTATTCAACTGGCACTTCGATGTGCTGAATGTTGTCTTTTTCCAGCTGACGGATGTGGCGCGCAGTGATGCGACGACCTTTCTCAACGTAGACCGTGCCGTTTGCTTCGATATCGAAGGAGGCGGTTTCACCACGCAGGCGCTCAGGCACCAGTTCCATCTGCAGTTTGTTATCGCGGATTTCATAAACGACTTTGTCAAAGAACAGATCGAGGATTTGTTCTGAGGTGAAGTTTAACGCGCGCAGAATGATACTGGCCGGCAGCTTACGACGACGGTCAATACGGACGAAGAGGTTGTCTTTCGGGTCAAACTCGAAGTCGAGCCATGAACCGCGGTAAGGGATGATACGTGCGTTATACAGCACTTTACCGGAAGAGTGCGTTTTACCCTTATCGCTGTCGAAGAACACGCCAGGACTACGGTGCAGCTGAGAAACGATAACACGCTCAGTACCATTGATAACAAAGGTACCGTTGTCCGTCATGAGTGGAATCTCACCCATGTAGACTTCTTGTTCTTTAATGTCTTTTACGGTGCCTTCCGGCGCTTCGCGCTCGTAGATCACCAGACGCAGTTTCACGCGCAGCGGTGCCGAATAGGTCACGCCACGGATCTGACATTCAGTTACGTCAAAGACAGGCTCACCCAAACGGTAGCTAACATACTGCAACTCAGAGTTGCCGCTGTAGCTTGAGATTGGGAATACGGAGCGGAAGGCTGCTTCCAGACCGTACTGGCCTTCTGGATCTTGCTCGATAAACTTCTGGAACGAGTCAAGCTGGATAGAAAGGAGATAAGGTATGTCCAAAACTTGTGGACGTTTACCAAAATCCTTACGAATACGTTTTTTCTCGGTATAGGAGTAAACCATGGGGTTCCTCAGCTAGCTGACATGTCGAACCACGCTGTCCGTCCTGAAAAGGACAGTTCATGCAACACTATTTTTTGTTTTTCATGCGATGCGCAGCACCCCATGCAATACATCTTTCTATCACTCTTAAATCATTTCATCGCCGTTGTTCAGGCAGGGAACCTTCACAGGAGAGCGATATATTAAGGCGTCGATAGAAAAAGATATTGAAGAGGAATGACGGACAAACAGTGCGAAACGCCATCTTTCCCCTGTAGCGCAAAAAGGCTGGTGACCGAAAAGGTCACCAGCCATCAGCCTAATATTACTCAGGCTGCAACCCGAAGGTTGTCTTACTTAACTTCAACTTCAGCGCCAGCTTCTTTCAGCACTGCTTCAAGAGCAGCTGCGTCATCTTTGCTGATGCCTTCTTTGATTGCGCCAGTAGCTTCAACCAGGTCTTTAGCTTCTTTCAAGCCCAGGCCAGTTGCAGTACGTACCGCTTTGATTACTGCGACTTTGTTAGCGCCAGCAGCTTTCAGAATTACGTCGAATTCAGTTTTCTCTTCAACAGCTTCAGCTGGGCCAGCAGCAACAGCTACAGCGGCAGCAGCAGAAACGCCGAATTTTTCTTCCATAGCAGAAACCAGCTCAACTACTTCCATTACGGACATAGCGGCAACAGCTTCCAGAATTTGGTCTTTAGTGATAGACATATCGATTGTTCCTAAAAATCAGAAAAAGTTTATACGGTAGCAAGCACGAAGGAAAAGAATTTGGCCTTAAGCCGCTTCTTTTGCATCGCGCACAGCAGCCAGAGTACGGACCAGTTTGCCAGCAGCGGCTTCTTTCATGGTCGACATCAGACGTGCCAGTGCTTCTTCGTAAGTCGGCAGAGTTGCCAGACGGTCAATATTGGCCGCCGTGATCAGCTCACCTTCAAAGGCTGCAGCTTTGACCTCAAATTTTGCATTCGCTTTAGCGAAATCTTTGAACAGACGAGCAGCAGCGCCCGGGTGTTCCATAGAATATGCAATCAGGGTCGGACCAACAAACGTGTCTTTCAGGCACTCGAAAGGAGTACCTTCAACGACGCGGCGCAGCAGGGTGTTACGAACAACACGCATGTAAACGCCAGCTTCACGACCTGCTTTACGCAGTTCGGTCATTTTATCAACGGTCACGCCACGGGAATCCGCAACAACCGCTGAAAGCGCGCCTTTGGCTACTTCGCTAACTTCAGCAACAATCGCTTGTTTGCCTTGAAGATTTAATGCCATTAGCTTTTGCTCCTGGATTGACCGGGAATAATTTCCCGGAACTCACTTCACTTATTCACCCGAAGGCGATAAGCGCTATTACACGGTGAGCAGAATCCAGCGAAGAAATAATTCTTTTTGGTTCTGTCACCGTCTACGCAGGGTATTAAGCAAGATATCCGAAAATATTCTGCTCCTGCGGTCTCGGACGGAGGCCAGGATAAGGCCTGGCTCCAACCTAAGCGACTGAACAACTAAGTGTTTAGACTTAATCACTCACTCGCTTTGAATCTGGGTTCTGAATTGCGTTAACAACCAGAACAACGGGCGTAAGATTCTAGATGAATTTTTCGCCCGTTACAAGCAGCAATTAGTTTGCTGATGCGCTCAGACCAGCCTGGTCAACGGCAACGCCGGCGCCCATGGTGGTAGAGATGCTGACTTTCTTGATGTACACGCCTTTCGCCTGTGATGGTTTAGCTTTTTTCAGCGCAACCAGCAGAGATTCCAGGTTTTCTTTCAATTTGTCAGTGTCAAAATCCACTTTACCAATGGTGGTGTGGATGATGCCGTTTTTGTCGTTACGATAACGAACCTGGCCTGCTTTAGCATTTTTAACTGCTTCAGCAACGTTAGGCGTTACAGTACCAACTTTCGGGTTTGGCATCAGACCGCGTGGGCCCAGAACCTGGCCCAACTGGCCAACAACGCGCATTGCATCTGGAGATGCGATAACAACGTCAAAGTTCATTTCGCCTTTTTTGATCTGCTCAGCCAGGTCTTCCATACCAACCAGCTCTGCGCCAGCTGCTTTAGCAGCTTCAGCGTTTGCACCTTGGGTGAAGACGGCAACACGTACTGAACGACCAGTACCGTGTGGCAGAACGGTCGCGCCGCGCACGTTCTGATCAGATTTACGTGCATCGATGCCGAGGTTAACAGCAACGTCAACGCTTTCAACAAACTTAGCGGTAGCCAGTTCTTTCAACAGAGCAACAGCTTCGGTGATGTCGTACTGCTTGGTCGCGTCAACTTTGTCGCGAATTACGCTCATGCGCTTGGTCAGCTTAGCCATTTCTTAATCCTCTACTACCAGGCCCATGGAACGAGCAGTACCTTCGATAGAGCGAGTCATCGCTTCTACGTCAGAACCAGTCATGTCCGCAGCTTTAGTTTCTGCGATTTCACGTACCTGAGCACGAGTCACTTTACCGACTTTATCTTTGTTCGGCTTACCAGAACCAGACTTGATGCCCGCTGCTTTTTTCAGCAGAACGGCAGCCGGAGGCGTTTTGGTAACGAAAGTGAAAGAACGGTCGCTGTATACGGTGATAACAACTGGAGTAGGCAGGCCTTTCTCCAGAGATTCTGTCTTAGCGTTGAACGCTTTGCAGAATTCCATGATGTTAACACCCTGCTGACCCAGAGCTGGACCAACAGGTGGGCTTGGGTTAGCCATACCAGCTGCAACCTGCAGCTTGACGTAGGCTTGTACTTTCTTGGCCATGATATTTCCTCAATTGGGTTTTAGCGCCTGAAAAACAGGCTCCCCGTGATAACGATTTACACGCTAATAACAGCGCATAAAAACAAAAGGCGCGAAATTATAGGTAAATTTCGCGCCTTCCGCAAGAGCTAAAAAGTGAACAAAAGGGTTAAGCTTTTTCCACCTGAGCGAAGTCGAGTTCCACTGGCGTTGCACGGCCAAAGATGGAAACAGAAACTTTCAAGCGGCTCTTCTCGTAGTCCACTTCTTCGACCACACCGTTGAAATCGGCAAACGGACCGTCGCTGACGCGTACCATCTCGCCTGGCTCGAACAGCGTTTTTGGACGCGGCTTATCACCAACCTGCTGCAGGCGGTTCATAATCGCATCAACTTCTTTATCACTGATTGGCGCAGGACGATCGGACGTTCCGCCGATAAAGCCCATCACACGCGGTACACTGCGTACTAAGTGCCAGCTGGCGTCATTCATTACCATCTGAACCAATACGTAGCCAGGGAAGAATTTACGTTCGCTTTTGCGACGTTGGCCACCACGGATTTCGACGACTTCTTCAGTCGGCACCATGACTTCGCCAAAAAGCTCTTCCATGTTGTGCAGTTTGATATGCTCGTGCAGCGACTTAGCTACGCGAGCTTCAAAACCGGAGAACGCCTGAACGACGTACCAGCGTTTTTTTGGAGCTTCAGACATCTCAGAACCTCAGGCCAGTGATAAACGATACCAGACGGACCAGAATACCATCCAGCCCCCACAAAATCAGTGACATCACGGCAGTTACCGCGGCAACGATTAACGTGGTGTGCAATGTTTCCTGGCGAGTTGGCCAAATGACCTTACGCATTTCGGTTCTTGCTTCACGGGCAAATGCCACAGTCGCTTTGCCTTTGATTGTCAGCAGTGCGATGCCGCCTGCTGCAGCAATCAGCACTACTACAGCCAGCGCGCGCAGCGGCAGTGTTACATCGCGATAAATATAGTTGCCGACAATTGCTACCAGGAGCAATGCGATCACAACTACCCATTTCATCGCTTCAAGGCCGCGCCCGCTTCCTTGAGCTTCGGTATTCGCACTCATAAACCAACCTGCCACAATAATTCAGAAACTATTCTGCCCCGCAGAGCGAGGCATCCAAACCGAATGAGCTTTTGAGCGTAACTCGGTATCCAACGCCGTGAAACAGAGCCTGTCTCAACAATGATTATGATTGAAAATCACTGATGAGCCAGGTTCTATGTAACAGCGTGCAAAAAGGGCATCAAATGATGCCCTTTCCTTGTGCATTGCGTCAAATGTTATCGCAATTAAGCGATAATTTCAGCAACAACACCCGCACCAACAGTACGGCCGCCTT
>NZ_DAMBSA010000033.1:0-20009 GCF_032054795.1 Pantoea sp. CTOTU49201 | reverse complement strand
TCTCATTTGCAGGCGGAGTAGTAAATTGCCACATTTTTATTGGTGAGAACATTAAAAGTGTCAATACGACCATCTCAATTCTATCTGGCAATTGTCTTATTTACATTGGTGATCGATGTAATTTTAAAAAAAGCAACATATCAATTTGTGGCAAAAGAGATGCGTTGATAATAGGAAATGATGTTACGTTAATGCCAGGCAACAAATGGACTACGGGACATCACTCATCCATTGACGAAAAAATGATTGTTATCGGGGATGATTGCATATTTTCATCTTCAGTGACTTTACGTGCAGCAGATGGGAGGCCGGTTTTTTCGTTAGGTTCAGGCTTACAAGTCAATGAACCCCTCCGCCCTGTTATTATCGAACCACACTGCTGGATTGGACAAGGCGCTATAATTCTTAAAAATGTGAAAGTAGGCGCATGCTCAATTGTTGCCGAAGGTGCCGTAGTCACAAAATCATGTCGCCGATACTCATTATTAGCGGGGGTTCCAGCGATGAGGGAAAATATTGAAGGGATGATGTGGAGCAGGAGTCAGCTAGAAAAAGATAAAGAGAAAGCGCGAATGTGGTGTTCCAGATATCAGCCGATAAAAATTCCAATATATAAAAAAATACTTAATATTTTTTATAAAAAATCATCCTGAAAGCTGACATCTGTAACAGTTAATCGGTGGCACGTTACGGTGCCGCCAGAAAATCCTCGCGCTGCGGCGTAAAGGTATCCAGCAATACGCCCGCTTCCAGACACACGCAGCCGTGCACAATATTCGGCGCTTTATAAAGCGTATCGCCGGCGCTGACTTCTTTGGTTACGCCATCAATGGTGAAGGCAAAACGTCCGGATAGCACGTAGGTGAGCTGCTCATGCGGATGATGATGCAGCGGACCAACAGCATCCTGCTCAAAGGTGACTTCCACCGCCATCATGGTGCCGCCGTGCGCCAGAATGCGGCGCGTCACGCCATTGCCTAAATCGTCCAGTTGGGTTGCGCCTTTATAGATAAACATGGTTTCTCCTTGCAGGTTGCATCGTCAATGTGTGACTTAACTCACAGTCAAAAAGGCATTTAAAGGCTGCATTTTACCGAACTTTGATTAAAATGAAACGGTGTTTCAATTTAATCTGAGGATGGATCATGAAAATCGCTTTGATGATGGAAAACAGCCAGGCTGCGAAGAACGCAACGGTATTGAAAGAGCTTCAGTCTGTGGCGCAACCGCTCGGGCATCAGGTGTTTAACGTCGGTATGAGCGACGAACAGGATCACCATCTTACTTATATTCACCTCGGCATCATGGCCAACGTACTGCTTAACAGCAAAGCGGTGGACTTCGTCGTTGCCGGTTGCGGCACCGGCCAGGGCGCGCTGATGTCGCTGAACCTGCATCCCGGCGTGGTGTGCGGCTACTGCATCGATCCGGCGGATGCCTATCTGTTTGCGCAAATCAACAACGGCAATGCGCTGTCGCTGCCGTTCGCCAAAGGCTTCGGCTGGGGCGCGGAACTGAACCTGCGCTTTATCTTCGAAAAAGCCTTCACCGGCGAAAAAGGGCACGGTTATCCGCCTGAGCGCAAAGAACCCCAGGTGCGCAACGCAGGTATCCTGAATGAAGTGAAAGCAGCACTGCTCAAAGAGAATTACCTCGATTCACTGCGCGCCATCGATCCTGAACTAGTGAAGACCGCAGTGAGCGGCCCGCGTTTGCAGCATTGCCTGTTTGAACATGGGCAGAATCAGGAGATCGTGGGTTTTGTGCGTGAACTGACGCAGTAATTTCCTGGATTTTACGTAGGGTGCGCATTCATGCGCACCTGGTAAAGTGGTCGCCATAAATGGCGACCCTACGCCAAAACCCCGTTATCCTGCCGGCTCGCATCCACCAACATCTGCGTATAGGCCACCTGCGCGCGATTGTGCACCAGCGCATCGACATCCAGCGTCTCCAGCACTTTACCGTGCTGCATCACCGCCACGCGATGGCACAGATGCGCCACCACGCCGAGATCGTGCGTCACCATCAAATAGGTTAGCTTCTCCTGCTGCTGCAAATCGCTGAGCAGATTGAGGATCTCCGCTTGCACCGACACATCCAGCGCCGAGGTTGGTTCATCCAGCAGCAGCACGCGCGGTTCGAGGATCAGTGCGCGGGCGATGGCTACGCGCTGGCGCTGGCCGCCAGACAGTTGGTGCGGATAACGGGTTTGCCACGCGCGATTGAGGCCGACCTTCTCCAGCATGGCGATGACGCGCTGCTGGCGCTGGCCGATGCCGTGAATCTGCAGCGGCTCCTCAAGAATATCGCCGATGGTGTGACGCGGATGCAGCGATCCGTACGGATCCTGAAACACCATCTGCACGCTGCGGCAGCGCTCGCGGGCGATACGATGTTCGAGCGGCACGCCATCAATCGCCAGCTCACCGTGCCAGTGAGTAAACAGCCCGGCAAGGCATTTGAGTACCGTGGTTTTACCCGATCCCGACTCGCCGACCAGACCAAAAATTTCACCCTCGCGAATCGACAAATTAACGTCGAACAGCACCTGATTACGCCGCTCCTCCTCACCGAAACTGAGGTTGAGATTACTTACGCGGATCATCTCGCTCATCATTGCTCCTTAGGGTTGCAGCCAGCTGGCCTGACGTTGCAGCACCGGCAGACGGGCGCGACGTTGATCCATATCCGGTAGCGCGGCGAGTAAGCCTTGCGTGTAAGGATGCTGCGCCTGGTCGAGCTCGCTGGCGGCCAGCGATTCCACCACACGTCCGGCATACATCACCAATACGCGGTCACAGAAGCGCCGCACCAGATTGATGTCGTGACTGATAAAAATCAGCCCCAGACCGCGCTGTTTAACCAAATCGTCCAGCAGCGCCAGCACCTGCAAACGCACCGAAACGTCCAGCGCCGAAGTGGGCTCATCGGCAATCAACAGTTCAGGATCGGTAATCAGCATCATGGCGATCATCACGCGCTGGCCCTGACCGCCGGAAATCTCGTGCGGATAACATTGATAGATGCGGCCCGGATCGCGCACCTGTACCACTTCAAGCATCTCCATCGCTCGCTGCCGCGCAACCTCGCGCTGGCCGGGATGATGACTGCGCCAGGCTTCGGCAATCTGCTCGCCCACGCGCACCACCGGATTCAGCGAGTATTTCGGGTCCTGCATAATCATTGAGATGCGCTTGCCGCGAATGGAGCGCATCTGGGCTGGCGTGGCGCGCAGCAGATCCACGTCACCAAACTGCATGCGCTGCGCCGTGACCTGTGCGCTGCGCGGATGCAGCTGTAACAGCGCGCGGCCTACGGTGGATTTGCCGGAACCGGATTCGCCGACAATCGCCAGTTTCTCCTTGCCCAACTGGAAGGAGATGCCGCGCACGGCGGGCGTCACCAGTCGGCCATTGACGAAATTGACCTGTAAATCCTGCACGTCGAGCAACGGTGCAGCGCTATTCGCTGCGGGGATCAAGGATGTCACGTAAGCCATCTCCTAAGAAGTTGAACGCTAAGCTGTTGATCAGAATCGCCAGACCCGGCACCGTCACCACCCACCAACACTCCAGCATGTAAGTGCGGCCGCTGGCGATCATCGCACCCCATTCCGGATCCGGTGGCTGCGCGCCCAAGCCGAGAAAACCGAGTCCGGCAGCGGTCAGGATGATGCCCGCCATATTCATGGTGATGCGAATGATCACCGACGGCAGGCACAGCGGCACAATGTGCTTCCACAGAATGCGCAGTGAAGAGGCGCCCTGTAAGCGCACCGCGGAGACAAAGTCGGCCTGGCGCAGCGACAGCGCTTCGGCACGCGCCAGTCGCGCAATCGGCGGCCAGGCGGTGAGGGTAATGGCGATCACCACATGCTCCAGTCCCGGACCGAGCGCGGCGACAAACGCCAGCGCCAGCACCAGGCTCGGGAAGGAGATGAAGATATCGGTGACGCGCATCAATACGCTATCGACTTTGCCGCCGAAGTAACCGGCGGTGACGCCGAGCAGCAAGCCCAGCGGGCCAACGGTGATCGACACCAGCAGCACGATATACAGCGTGATGCGCGCGCCCCACACCAGACGGCTAAAAATGTCGCGACCAAACTCATCGGTGCCAAACCAGTGCTGCGCGTTGGGCGGCGTCAGTGCATTGTTGAGATCCTGAATCAGCGGATGGTAGGGCGCGATCCACGGTGCGAACAGCGCCACTATCAGCAGCAGCAAAATAATGCCGCCGCCAATCGCGGTTAACGGGTTGCGCGCCATCTGCCAGAGAAAATGGCCGATACGTGCGCCGGTGCGGCGACAGCGCGCCAGCCGTTCGCGCGTCTGGCTGGCTAACGGCGTATCGAGAGAAATCGTCATACTTTGGTCCTCGGATCGAACACCTGATAGAGCAGGTCAGAGAGAAGATTGAGCAGCACGAAAATCAGGCCGACCACCAGCACGCAGCCCATCACCGCATTCATATCGCCGAGCATCAAACTGCCGGTGAGATAGGAACCAAAACCGGGCCACGAGAACACGGTTTCAATCAGCACCGCGCCTTCCAGCAACGAGCCGTATGCCAGCGCCACCACCGTCAGCAGCTGCACCAGAATATTGCGGAACGCGTGCTGCCAAATCACCTGCCATTCGCTGAGGCCTTTCACCCGCGCGGTCAAAATGAACTCCTGCGACAGCTGCGCCAGCATGAAGCTGCGCGTCATGCGGCTGATGTAAGCCAGCGAGTGAAAGCCGAGTAGCGACGCGGGCAGAATCAGATGATTCAGCGCATTGCTGAACACCGTGAAGTTGCCCACCAGCAAGGCGTCTATCAGCAAAAAACCGGTGCGGCGCGGCACAATGCCATCGAGACTGAAATCGACACGCCCCGCGCCGCCAACCCAGCCGAGATGGGCATAAAACAGCAGCAAGCCAACCATACCTACCCAGAAGATCGGCGTGGAGTAACCCGCAAGGCTGATGATGCGCACCAGATAGTCAATCACGCTGTTGCGCCGCGCGGCGGCCCACACGCCCAGCGGGACGCCGAGGCCGGTACCAATCACAATCGCCAGCGTCGCCAGTTCCACCGTGGCCGGGAAGACGCGCAGGATATCGTTGATCACCGGTTGTCCGGTCAGCAGCGCCAGCCCAAGGTTGCCGTGCAGCAGGCCTTGCAGATAGATACCAAACTGCACCCACAGCGGTTTATCGAAGCCGAGTTGGTGATAAACCTGCTGATAAGTATTGTGATCGGCATCCGGACCGACAATCGCCAGTACCGGATCGAGCGGCATGACGCGACCAATAAAGAAAGTCAGCAACAGCAGGCCAAACAGCGTGATCGCGACCTGCACGCTGCGGCTACGCAGGCGTCGCCAGTGGCTTTTTGTTAGCTTCATTGCGCACCTCCCGCCAGGCTGTCTGGCGTTTTCCATACGTCACGCAGGAAAGTTGTGGCCGACGGATGCGGCACGTAATCCTGTACGCGATTGTTCACCACCACCGAATCGGTCATTTGCGAGATCGGCATCAGCGCCGGAATCAGCTGATCGTAACGCTGCTGGATAGCGAAGTAATCCTGCTGCTGCTGTTTAACATCGCGCTCCAGCAACGCTTTATCGATCATGCTGTTCAGCTGCGCGTCATAAAAACCGGTGCGCCAGCCCTGAAAATTGGTCAGTCGCGCGCTATCGGCATTATTCGGGTTATACACCAGCGCGCGCAGGCTGGAGTGCGGATGCGGCTCCACGCCGCTGCCGCCGCGTCCCACCAGCAGGTTGAACTGACGTTCGCGCATCGCACCGTAAATCTGGTTGCCGGTGCCGGTGATGATTTTGGCGCGAATGCCGCCCTGCATCAGCGTGGACTGAATCGCAATGGCGACATTAAGGAACGGCTGATCGGCCAGCACGCGCAGCGTGGTATCAAAACCGTTGGGATAACCGGCGGCGGCCAGCAGCGCTTTGGCGCGTGGCACATCCAGCTTGTAGCCCGGATCGGGCAGCGTCGCCGGCATGCCGGATTGAATCGGCCGCTGATGCAGCGTGCCGTAACCGGCCATCAGCGTTTTGTTAATTCCCTGATAATCCACCAGATAACGCAGCGCTTCGCGCACCTGAGGATTGGCGAAGTGATCGTCTTTCATGCTCATCGCCAGGTAATAGATCGTGCCTTTTTGTACCGCGTCGATGGTGAGATCGGGATCGTGGCGCAGCGCTTTCACGTCGGGGATCGCCATATTGCTGGCGATATCAAGATCGCCTTTTTCCATCATCAGGCGCAAGGTTTGCGACTCCTGCAGATGACGGAACACCACGCGCGTCAACTTCGGCGCACCGCGCCAGTAACTGGCATCGCGGCTGATGCGCAGCACATCTTTGGCCTGCCACACATCCAGGCGAAACGGCCCGGAACCCGCTTCGTGGGTGGTGAGCCAGCGATTGCCCCAATCGTTATTCACCGCCTGCGCCTGCACGGTTTTACTGTCGAGCACCACCATGCTACCGAGCGCTGCCAGCGAGTAGAGCACCAGCTTGGGATCGTTAGGTTTGGGCAGGCGAATCACCACCGTACGCGCGTCCGGCGCGGTGATCATCTGATCCACGTTCTCTTTGCTAAAGCCGTAAGATTTCCACACCGACGCCTGCGCCAGATTCAGGTGCAGCACGCGGCGCATCGACCAGATCACATCGGCGCTACTCAGCGCATTGCCCGAGTGGAAGGTGACATTGTCACGCAAGTGGAAGGTGAGTTGACGGTTGTCGGGGCTGATTTCCCAGCGCTCTGCCAGCGCCGGGCGCACGTTGGTGAGCTGTTGCGGATCTAACTCGACTAAACCGTCATAGAGATTGACGACAATGCCGACCACTTCGTTGCCGGTCATGGCGGCGGGATCGAGCGTGAGTAAGTTGTTCATGTTCATGCCCACAATAAGCTGGTCGTCTGGCGTGGACGCCAGTAGCGACGGGCTACAGGTGAGCAGCAGCAGCGCGGCGCACCACGCTCTGCAGGGGTTCATCAGGTTCATAAGCAAAGTCCAGCAGGTCAGAGGTTTATAGTTTTTTGCCGTACTGCTTGTGTTGGGCGCTTACCAGCGATTTAGCGTGTGCGTCTCAATCCACGCGAAATTGATGTCCTCCCCAAGTCCAGGGCGCGTTGGCAGATGCACAAAACCGTCGGCATCCATCGGATCAACCAGCGCGTTGAGATAGGCCGGCGGCTGTTCGTAATCAAGGAACGGATGCAGCAGACCGCGTTCGTACCAGCGGCAGTTGCGGATGGCGCCAACCACCGCGATGCTGGCGGCGCCGTTGCCGTGCACTTCGCAATCCATACCGAAGGCTTCGGCCAGGCTGGCGACCTTCATGGTGGCGGAGATGCCTCCGACACCGTTCGCACCAGCGCGCAGAATGTCGCAGGCACCGGCACGCACCCAATCGGCGCGGCTGTGGTGTTTACCGCCGAGACTTTCCGGGCCGAGCACGTCAATGCTGAGGTTTTCCGCCAGCCACGCGTACGACGCCATGCTTTCTTCTTCCATCGGCTCTTCGAACCAGGCGAAATTGAGTTTTTCCAGCGCTTTGCCGATGGTGAGCGCATCGCTGCGGCTGTACCAGTGATAGCCGTCGAGCATCAGGGCGATGTCTTGACCAACCGCTTCGCGCACCGCTGCGCAGGCTTTGATATCCATTTGTGGACTTGGCGCGAACGACACCGGCGGCATCCAGGTGTGCAGTTTGATGGCCTGATAACCGCGCGCCACCAGCTTTTCGGCAAACCGCGCATATTCATCGGGCGTGGATAATCCGCCTTCCAGCTCATCGCCACACATGGTGCTGCCGTAAGCAGGAATTTTCTCGCGATAGCCGCCTAGCAACTTATGCACTGGCTGCTTGAGTTTGCGGCCAATCAAATCCCACAGCGCCTGTTCCACTGCCGATAACGCGCGTTCGGTGAGTTGATGGGCGCTACCGCGCTGCCAGTGCACCAGATCCTGCCACAGACGTTCGCGATCAAAGGCATTTTGCCCAATCAGCACTTTGCGGAAGAAGGCGTTCACCACGTGCGGACGAATCACTTCGGCCGGGGCGAAGGCGTAGCCGCAATCGCCATCTTCGCTGGTGATGGTCAGCAGCGCCATTTGCGCGTCAGTCTCTGCGCCGGGATGCGAATGTCCGGCGCTGTCAGAGACGCGGCGCGTAGGGTAGCTAAACAGGGTGACATCAATGGCACTGATCTTCACGGTAACTCCTCCTTCAACTCGGTAGCTTGCCCAGCTGGGCATTAACATAAAAAATAAAACGCCGTTTCATTTTGTAATTTAGCGTTCACATTTTGTTTACGCATTAGCCAAAGCGCGGGATAGCGCGGCGATTAATTGGGCATTTGCCCGGTGCGCTGTGAGGTTTTTCACGAATGAAGGGCATTTTGTGAGCGATTGCACAGTGAGAAATCGCTGGGGGAATGTAAAAAAATGTGTCTCCGGGGCTTTTCATTTGCTGTCAGCCAGGTAATAGTGACGCCGCGAAATTTTAATAATAATCATTATCATTCCGGGTAGATCAAATGAAAAAATGGCTGTTTGCACTGGGGTTACTGGCGGTGGCGAGTCACGCTTCTGCTAAAACGATTACCGATGTGGCTGGACGACAGGTTGAAGTCAAAGAAGAATCCAAACGCATTATTCTCGGCGAAGGGCGCCAGATGTATCTGCTGGCGGCGTTTGATACCGCTGCGCCGTTCCAGCGCGTGGTGGGCTGGCGCGACGATTTCCATAAAGCCGATTACGACGGCTATATGGCGTATGAAAAGAAATATCCGCAGATCAAAAAGCTGCCGACCTTTGGTGGCGCGAAAGATGGCACCTTTAACGTCGAGCAGGCGCTGACGCTGAAGCCGGATTTGGTGCTGATGAACCTCGAATCCAAAGCCGCGACCGACGAAGGCAAGCTGATCGAGAAGTTGCAAGCGGTGGGCGTGCCGGTGGTGTTTATCGACTTCCGCGAGAAGCCGATGGAACATGCTGAGCAAAGCATTCGCATCATGGGCGAGCTGGTCAACAATCCGCAGCGCGCCGAAGAGATCGTGGCGTTCCGTCGTGCGCAAATCGCAAAGGTGACCGATCGCCTGAAGAACTTTAACGGTACGCGTCCGAAAGTGATGATTGATCGCGCCGGCGGCTATACCGACGAGTGCTGCATGTCGTTTGGTAACGAGAACTTTGGTCAGATGGTGGAACTGGCGGGCGGCAGCAATATTGCCAAAGACCTGATTCCAGGCACCTTCGGCACGCTTAATCCAGAGCAGATCATCGCCAGCCGCCCGGATGTGGTGGTGGTAACCGGTGCCAACTGGAAAAACTACAACACCGTTGGCAAATGGGTCGGCGTGGGTCCCGGTGCAGATGTGAAAGAAGCGACAGCGCGTTTGCAGCTGCTGATGATGCGTGATGCCTTCAAAACGTTGCCGGTAGCGCATAACGGTAACGCGCATGCCATCTGGCATCAGTTCTACGACAGCCCGTACCAGTTTGTCGCGATTCAGGCGCTGGCGAAGTGGCTGCATCCTGAACTGTTTGCCGATCTCGATCCGGACGCCACGTTCCGTGAGTTCCACGAAAAGTTCCTGCCATTGCCGTATCAGCCGGGTTATTGGGTAAGCCTGCCGGCAGATAAGTCTTAAGTTTGAACGTGTTAGATAAGTGTTAAACGTTACTGTTTATCTTTACTAATATTTCACAGGTGGTGGCGCGTTGTTTCAGAAAAGCGAAACGCGTGCACCATCTGATGTTAATACGGTAAAAGGGAGAGAGTAATGTTTCATACCTCAGGAAGATCGGTGTTCGGTGTGACGTTGTATACGCTGCTGGAACCGTTGCCGCTGGGCTTTTTTGTTGCCGCCTGGTTTTTCGATATCCTCTATTTGCAAACCTTCGTCATCATGTGGACCAAATCGGCCAGCTGGCTGATCACCATTGGTCTGGTGCTGGCTATCCTGCCACGATTAATCAGTTTGGTTTATTTATTCCGTGGCGCGCGGCCAAATGAGAAAACCCATTTCTGGCTGTCGCTGCTGGCAATCGTACTGGTGGTGGTTAATGCCTTTATTCACAGTCGCGATGCGTACGCGGTGGTGCCACTTGGCGTGACGCTGTCGACGTTGGTGGTAGCGCTGCTGCTGATCGCTAACGTGCAGCTGGTATTACGCGAACGTCGCACGCAAGGAGGTCGCGTATGAAACGCTTACTCAGCGCGGTAGCCATCGCGATGCTGCTCAGCGCCTGTGACGACGGGGCGCTGATCGATCCTCAAAAGCAAATTGGTCCAAATCCTGAACTGCCGCAGGCGCAGAACTTCTTTATGCCGCCGATGCAGGTGCCGGAAGGTACGCCGTGGAAAGCCGGTGAAATGCCGAAAGTGGCGGATGGGCTGAAGATCGAAAAGATCGCCGAAAATCTGCAGCATCCGCGTCAGGTGTTGGTGCTGCCGAACAATGACGTGCTGGTGGCGGAATCCAATGGCATGGCTAAAACCATCAGCGCGCCCAAAGAGTTGATCATGGGACTGGTGCAGAAAGCGTCCGGCAAAGGCGGCGCGGGCGGTAATCGCATCACCTTGTTGCGTAACGTTAACGGTAAATGGGAGCAACATCGCTTCATCGAAAATCTGACCGCACCGTTTGGCATGCAGCTGGTGGGCAACACCTTATATGTGGCGAATGCCGATAGTTTGGTGAAATTTCCGTATGAAACCGGGCAAACCGAGATCCGCACGCCGCCGGTGGAAGTGACCGAACTGCCGGGCGGGCCGATTAACCATCACTGGACCAAATCGCTTCTCGCCAGCCCCGACGGCAGCAAGCTGTATGTTGGCGTGGGTTCGAACAGTAACGTGACGGAAAACGGCATTGGCGAAGAGTATCGCCGTGCGGCGGTGCTGGAAGTGGATGCGGCCAGCGGTGCCAGCCGAATTTATGCCAGCGGCCTACGCAATCCAACCGGATTGCAGTGGGAACCGCAGAGCGGCAAGTTGTGGGCTGTCGTCAATGAACGCGATGAGATCGGTTCGGATTTAGTGCCGGATTACCTGACGTCGGTGCAGGACAAAGGCTTCTATGGCTGGCCGTACAGCTATTATGGTCAACATGTCGATGAACGCGCGCAGCCGCAAAGGCCGGATCTGGTGGAGAAGGCGATCAAACCGGATTACGCCCTGAGCTCACACGTTGCACCGCTTGGCCTGTTGTTCTACGGCGCGGATAATATGCCGCAGTATCGCGGTGGCGCGTTTATCAGCGAACACGGCAGCTGGAACCGCACGCCGCTCAACGGCTATCAGGTGGTGTGGGTTAAATTCGAGAACGGTAAACCGGTAGGGCAGCCACAGCCGGTGGTGACCGGTTTCCTCACCGACGACCAGAAGCAGGTGCGCGGTTTGCCGGTGGGTTTAGCCACCGATCAGCAGGGCGGCGTGTTGATTGCCGATGATGCGGGAAATACCATTTGGCGTATCAGTTCCGCAAGATAATCAATCGAAGGCAATAAAAAAGGATTTGGCTTAACACCAAATCCTTTTTTTTATGTTCGCTAACCGGCTGGTAACCGCGCCGCGAACGGGGTGCTCAGCACTCCTCACAAAAGCGATAATAAAATGTGCAGCGATATATTTCAAGTTTTGCCATAATACTGTATGGTTATACAGGTGTTGAGTGACGAGCGAAGCCTCATTTTTTTTCTGATGACTCCAGGGGCGCGGATAGTTAAATCCCGGCAGGTTTCAGGTGGTGCTGGCCTGTGGCTTTTACAATGAGAGCCGCTCAGCACTCCTCACAATTGTGCTTAGGCGGTCGGCGGGTGGAGTCAAAGCCCCGGCAGCTGAAAGGCGCGCTCCTCTCAGAGGAGAAGGAAAGTGATGGAACTTGTTCGATTGCTGCTGGACATCGTCCGCATCATTCTTCAAATCATCGTTGCCCTTATGCAACTGACCGGTCAGGCACACTGATCGGAACTTGAGACAAGGCGGAGCTCACCCCTCCGCCTTTTTTCGCGTGGATCAAAGTCCGCTGCGCTAAAAACGCTACTATCCTCATCTCATTCTGTAATGCGAGGAAGTGCATCATGGCAATCACATTTGGGCCGATTTGCGCGCCGGTGAAGTTCAGCGACGTGGAACCGGTTTTTCTCACCGATGACACGCTGCAGGCGCGTAAAAATGCGCTGCTGGCGGGCATGCAGCGCGAGGGTTTTGACTGGCTGGTGATCTACGCCGACAAGGAACACGGCAGCAATTTCGAATATCTCACCGGATTTATCCCGCGTTTCGAAGAAGGATTGCTGCTGCTGAATCAGTCCGGGGATTGCACGCTGGTACTGGGCAACGAAAACCTCAAAATGGCGCGTTTTTCACGCACACCGGCCGTACTGCTGCACACACCATACTTTTCGTTGCCCAATCAGCCCATGGACAATGAAGCGCCGCTGGAAAGCCTGTTCAAAGACGCTGGCTTAGCCAACGGCGATAAAGTCGGGCTGGTAGGCTGGAAGATGTTTACGCCCGCCGCGGGCAATGGGCGCGCTATGTTTGATTTGCCGTACTTTATTGTCGACGCCATCCAGCGCACGCTCAGCGATAACGCCATGTTAGAAAATGCCATCCACTTATTTATTGGCGATAACGGCGCGCGCACCACCTGCAATGCCAATGAAATCGCGCATTACGAATATGGCGCAAACCTCGCATCAAATTGCATGCTGGACGCGCTGAATGCCATCGAGGTGGGCGTGCGTGAAACCGAGTTGGGCGCGTTACTTCAGGCGGAAGGGCAATGCAACACGGTGGTGACCATCGCCGCGACCGGCAGCCGTTTCGACAAGGCGAATCTTTATCCGACTTACAAAGAAGTGCAGCGCGGCGATCCGCTCTCGCTGACCACCGCTTTCAAAGGCGGGCTCTCCAGCCGCAGCGGTTTTGTTATTGCCGAGCAAAGCGAACTGCCGTCAGCTCAGCAAGATTATCTGGATCGCATCGCCAAACCCTATTTCTCGGCGGTGGTGGCGTGGCTGGAAAATATTCGCTGCGGCATGAGCGGCGGGGCGCTGTATCAGCTTATCGAGCAGGTGTTGCCGAAAGAGCACTTCGGCTGGCATCTCAATCCGGGACATCTGGTAGCTGATGAAGAGTGGATGTCTTCGCCGATTTATCACCATTCCACCGAAGTGCTCAAAAGCGGCATGATGCTGCAAATTGATATCATCCCTTCTGTGCCGGGCTACAACGGTGCCAGCGCCGAAGAGTGCGTGCTGCTGGCTGATACGGCGCTGCAAAGCGACATCCGCAATCAATATCCGGCGCTGTGGCAGCGCATCGAAACCCGCCGCCGTTATTTACGAGAAACCATCGGCATTCAGCTCAGCGATGAAATCTTGCCGCTGTCGAATAGCGTGGCGTATTTAAGGCCGTTCTTTTTGGCGAAGGATTTGGCGTTGAGCGTGGTGAGTTAATGTTATTCGCTGAGGTCGCCATGAATGGCGACCCTACAAAATCGTGCTATATCGCCGTAGGGTCGCCATTTATGGTGACCAAAGCATTACGCCATAGATGCTGAACTTTCAGCCCTTGTATTTAATGGCTTCAATCAATTTCTCAAACGCGGCGGTGTGCTGTTTACGGCTCGGATAATAGAGATAATATCCGCTAAAGGGTTCGCTCCAGTCTTCAAGCAGGCATTGCAGTTCGCCTTTGGCGATGTGCTGTTTAACGGTATCCTCGGGTACATGGGCTATGCCCATGCCGGACAGCACCGCATCGATACGCGAAGCCAGATTATTAAATATCAGCTGCCCTTCAACTTTAACGCGAATATCTTTGCCATCTTTACTGAACTCCCAGCTATATAATCCTCCCAGCGTAGGAAGGCGCATATTAATGCAGTTGTGATTCTGCAATTCGTAGGGCGTGGTGGGAATGCCGTGTTTTTGCAAATAGTCAGGCGATGCAACGGTTACCATTTTCCAGTCAGGGCCGATTCGCACCGCCACCATATCTTTCTCAATGCTCTCGCCGAGTCGCACGCCGGCATCGAAACGTCCGCTGACGATATCCGTTAAGGTGTTATCGACAGAAAGTTCAACATTCACTTCCGGATAGGCTTGCAGAAACGGTTTGAGCAGCGGCCACAATGTGGAAGACAACGCATGTTCACCCGCGGTAATACGAATATTCCCCGACGGCTTGCCCTGATTATCGGCTAGTTGCAGCAGGGCTTTCTCAATATCGGCCATCATCGGTGCCACACTTTGAATCAGGTTTTCACCGGCTTCGGTTGGCGCGACGCTGCGCGTGGTGCGCGTTAATAAACGCGTATTTAATCGCTCTTCAAGACCGCGGATCGAGTGGCTTAGCGCCGATTGCGACACGCCTAATTTGGCCGCCGCGCGTGTGAAGCTACATTCGCGTGCCACCATCACTAAATAGATCAGGTCGTTGAAGTTTTCCCGCAGCATGTGGTTGACCTTATTACTGTCGTGGCGTCAAAAGAGGAAACGCAAATTAGTTAGGCGGATTATGGGTGGCGTACAGCGGCCAGGATTCAAACAGATAGCCGTCGAAATCGATATCATCAACGTCTGAGAACTCCAGCAGCCGTTGCTTGACGTTTTCCAGATGTTGCCACATCGCCAGTTTGGCGGCGCGCGCGTCTTTTTTGATCAGCGTCGCGAGGATCTTTTTGTGATCGTCGAGCCACTGTTTGCGGTAATTGTTGTTGACCAGATGGCGATGCAGTTGGCTCCACATCACGTTATCTTCACGCCATTGCCAGGATTGCTTAAACAGCTCAACCAGCATACTGTTGTGCGTAGCTTCGGCAATCGCCAGATGGAAATCACGATCGCCGTTTTCACTTTGGTTGACCGCACCGGAAGCCAGCTCTTTCTCTTCCAGCTCCAGCGCCTGGCGCATCTTCATGATGTCTTCACGCGTGGCTTGCAGCGCGGCAAACTCAGCGATATTGCTCTCCAGCAGCTGGCGCGCCTGCAACATCTCAAACGGTCCGGCATCGTTGCTGACCTTGTGAAGCGAAACGGGTTGTTGCGGCGAGTCGTGAATCACGTAGATGCCCGCACCGCGACGCACCTCGATTAATCCTTCCAGCTCCAGCATGATCAGCGCTTCACGCACCAGCGTGCGCGTGACGTCCAGCAGCGCGGCGAGTTCGCGCTCCGGCGGCAGACGTTCGCCCACCGCATATTGCTTCTGGGTGATCATCTGGCGGAGCATTTCCCCGACTTCCTGATAAGGGCGCTGTGCTGAAGTTTGAGTTTTCATCGTGCTCTTTTCTGTGTGTTAAAGGATTCACAACCTCTGATACAGCCTCACTCAGAGACGCGCACTATAGCATAGCGAATAAGAATCGGCCTGGTCACGACGTGCAGTACCAGGCCTTAATGACTAAGCGTTAAGTGCGAAATAGCGTTCGGCATTATTGAAGCAAATGTCGCGCAGCATGCTGCCGAGCATCGGCTCATCATGCGGCACAATGCCATCTTTCACCCACTGCGCCAGCAGATTGCACAGAATACGGCGGAAGTATTCGTGGCGCGTGTAGGAAAGGAAACTGCGCGAATCGGTCAGCATGCCAACAAACTGGCTGAGTAAGCCGATTTGTGAAAGCTGTTCGAGCTGACGCAGCATGCCGTCGCGCTGATCGTTGAACCACCAGCCGGAGCCAAACTGCACTTTGCCAGCGATACCCGCGCCCTGGAAGTTGCCCGCCATGGTGGCCAGCACTTCGTTATCGCGTGGATTGAGGCAATAGAGAATGGTTTTCGGCAGCTGATCGTTGAGGTCCATCGCATCCAGCAGGCGCGCCAGCGGCCAGGCAATATTGTTATCGCCAATCGAATCAAACCCGCTGTCTGGCCCAAGCTGGCGGAACATGCGCGTGCTGTTGTTACGGATCGCGCCGATGTGCAGCTGCATCACCCAGCCGCGCCGCGCATATTCGCTGCCGAGCCACACCAATACTGCGCTACTGAACTGGGCGATTTCCAATTCATCCAGCACATCGCCACGGCGACGTTTCGCCAAAATTGTATCGAGCACGCTATCTTCAGGCACCGGCGCAAAGCGCAGGGTTTCGATACCGTGATCCGATGCGCGGCAACCCTGAGCGGAGAAGTGGTCAAGGCGTCGTAACAGCGCGCGGCGTAACGCATCGAAGCTGTCGATGGCGACATCGGCGGCGGCTTCCAGACGACCAAGATAGTCGACAAAACCCTCCAGCTCGATTTTGAAGACTTTGTCCGGACGCCAGCTCGGCGCAACATCAATATCAAAGCTGCTGTCTTCGGCGATTTGGCGGTGATAGCGCAGCGAATCAACCGGATCGTCGGTGGTGCCCACCATGCGCACCTTCATCTGGCGCATGATGCCGCGCGCGGAAAATTCCGGCGTCGCCAGCTGTTCCGCGCAGTGCTGCCAGATGGCAGGCGCGGTGTCCGGGCCAAACAGCGTATCGGTGATGCCAAACGGGCGACGCAGTTCAAGATGCGTCCAGTGATAGAGCGGGTTACCCAGGGTTTTTGGCACCGTTTGCGCCCACGCGAGATACTTGTCGTAGTCGCTGGTGTTCTTGCCGGTAATTAACGATTCATCCACGCCCGCCGCACGCAGCGCGCGCCATTTGTAGTGATCGCCTTCCAGCCAGATTTGGCCGAGGTTGGCGAAGCGACGATCTTCAGCAATCTCCTGCGGATTGAGGTGACAGTGATAATCGTAGATCGGCATGTCCGCAGCGAAGTCGTGGTACAAACGCCGCGCGATGTCGCTCTGCAGCAGAAAATCTTCATCCATAAAGCGCATTATTGGGCTTCCTGAGCAAAATAGGCGCGGTGGATCGCCAGTTCGACGCCGCGAATTTCAGCCAATCCTTTCAGTCGACCAATCGCCGAGTAGCCAGGATTGGTTTTCTTCTTCAGGTCATCCAGCATCTGGTGACCGTGGTCGGGGCGCATTGGAATCAAATCTTCCTCGCCCGCAGCTTTACGGCGCTGTTCCTCTTCGGCAATCGCCTTGATCACCGCAAACATATCCACATCGCCACCCAAATGTGCGGCCTCGTGGAAGCTGTTGGGGTTTTCTTCCCGTTTGGTGGAACGCAGATGCGCGAAGTAGATGCGCGGGCCGAAGCGTTTGACCATGCCGGCTAAATCATTCTCTGCCAGTACGCCGTACGAGCCGGTACACATGGTGAAACCGTTGGCGGGACTGCTGACGGTATCGATCATCCACTGCAGATCATCAGCGTTGGAAACAATGCGCGGTAAGCCAAGAATCGGGCGCGGCGGATCGTCAGGATGCACCGCCATGCGCACGCCCACTTCTTCGGCAACCGCAACAATGGCGCGCAGGAAGGTGGCAAAATTCTCACGCAGTTCGGCTTTACCGATGCCTTCATAACGCGCCAGCTGGGCGCGGAATTGGTCCAGCGTGTAACCTTCCTCAGCGCCCGGTAAACCGGCGATGATGTTACGCATCAGGCGGTTACGGTGCTCTTCACTCATCGTCGCAAAGCGTTCAGCGGCCTGGGCGATCTCTTCGGCGCTGTAATCCTGCTCCGCGCCGGGACGTTGCAGAATGTGCAGTTCAAACACCGCGAACTCAATCTGATCAAAGCGCAGGGCTTTCGCGCCATCCGGCAGCAAATATTCGAGATCGGTACGCGTCCAGTCGAGGATCGGCATGAAGTTGTAGCACACGGTTTTGATGCCGCACTGCGCCAGATTGCGTAGCGACTGCTGATAGTTGCTGATCCAGTGCTGACAGCGGCCGCTGCCAGTTTTGATCTCTTCATGAATCGGCACGCTTTCCACCACCGACCACACCAAACCTGCGGCTTCCACCAGCGCTTTACGCTGCATGATTTCGTCGACTGACCACACTTCGCCGTTGGGGATGTGATGCAGTGCGGTGACGATGCCGGTTGCGCCCGCCTGGCGCGCATCGGCCAGAGAGACAGGATCGTTGGGGCCGTACCAGCGCCAGGTCTGCTTCATGTTGTTACCTCACTCACGATTGGTTGACCAATATTCTTTGCTAGCGTGTTACTTCAAACATTAACCACGCGACTCGCGGTTAAAACTCTGCTCTTTGTCCGGTTAAGTCAACCTGGTGAGTGATTTTGGTTAACCAGATCACATTTGCGACATCAAGCTGGCGACCACTTTTCGCAACTGTGGTTCACTCCTGGCGGATGGTTAGAAATGACTCACTAACGGAGAATCAGATGAACCGCAGTTTAAATCCAGGGATAACCGCCGCTGGCACCAAACGCACCTTCCGCCATATGCGCTGGTGGGTGCTGGTGCTGTTCTTAGCCGGCGTGACGGTCAATTACATCACCCGTAACTCGTTAGGGCTGCTGGCCCCAGAGCTCAAAGACAGCCTTAACATCACCACCGAGCAATATTCCTACATCGTCGGTGCCTTCCAGCTGGCCTATACGTTCTTCCAACCGATTTGTGGCTGGTTGATTGATGTGATTGGCCTGAAAGTAGGCTTCCTGATCTGCGCCTCGGTGTGGGCCATTGCCTGTTTATTCCATGCTGGAGCGGGCAGTTGGCTGCATCTGGCGATTCTGCGTTTTGTGATGGGCAGCGCAGAAGCCGCTGCCACGCCAGCCAACGCCAAAGTAATTGGTGAATGGTTCCCGAAAAAAGAGCGTCCTATCGCCGCGGGTTGGGCGGGTGTCGGATTCTCCCTCGGCGCTATGCTGGCACCGCCGATTATCTACTTTGCCCATGCGGCGTTTGGCGGCTGGCAGGGCGCATTCCTGTTCACCGGCGCGCTGGCACTCGGTTGGGTGTTGCTGTGGTGGTGGCTGTATCGCGATCCTGATCAGCACCCTAATTTGTCGAAATCCGAACTGGATTTCATCCGCCAGGACAACGAACCACCGGCAGTGAAACTGCCATTCTTTACCGCGTTGAAAACCGTATCGAAGAACAAGCGTTTCTACGGCATTGCCATTCCGGCATTCATGGCCGAACCGGCGTGGGGCGTACTGAGTTTCTGGGTGCCGCTCTATCTGGCAAAAGAGCTCGGCATGGATCTGAAACAGATCGTCATGTTCGCCTGGCTGCCGTTCCTCGCCGCCGACCTCGGCAGCGCCGCCAGCGGCTATCTGACGCGCCTTTACACCAAAATTTTTGGCTTCACCCAGGTGAACTCGGTAGTCGCCAGTTCAGTTACCGGCGCGTTCCTGATGCTGTCTCTGGCCGCAGTGGCGATGACCAAAGATCCGTATGTGGCAATTGCGCTGATCTCAATTGGTGGCTTCGGTCATCAGATCATCTCCTGCATGCTGAGCGCGCTGGTGGTGGAGAAGTTTGATAAAGGCCAAATGGCGACGGTTAACGGCATGCGCGGCTCGTTCGCGTGGATCTCCAGCTTCCTGTTTTCACTGCTGATCGGCGTTACTGCCGACACCATTGGATTTAATCCGCTGTTTGTCGCCATGGGCTTCTTCGACCTGATTGGCGCCGTATTCCTGATTGCTTTTATTGCTGAACGTCGCGCACAGCGCGCCTGAAAAGAGTAGATAACGATGAAAACGTTAAAGAATTGGTCACTAGCAGGCTCTGATGCGCACCATGTAGCGCTGACCGTCGATGGGAAACATACGTTGTGCCTGTACGTGCTGGAAACGGGCATGTTCCGCGTAGCTATAAAACGTCAGGGCGCGTATAGCCTTGACCGCACCTGGAGCATCGCGCCTGAAAGCGATGTGCCGTGGGAAGGGCGTCCGCGCGACAGCCTGGCCGGCTTCGCCTTGCCATCGTTCACGCTGGAAGAAGAGGGCGACACGCTGGTGGTCGCCACCGATAAGCTGCGGGTGATCGTCCATCAACCGCTGGCGCTGGAGTGGCAATATTGCGACAGCCACGGCGCATGGCAGCTGCTGACCTGCGACCGTCCTACCAGTGCTTATCAAATCAACGCGCACGGTGACGGCGTGGCG
>NZ_DAMBSA010000032.1:0-20172 GCF_032054795.1 Pantoea sp. CTOTU49201 | reverse complement strand
GACTGATGAAGTTAGGCGACATGATCTGCACACCGAATTCATTGAACACATCCTGTATATGTCCGTGAAGAATACTTCTTACCCCGGCCAGCGATTCTCCCGCCTGAAGCCGGACCTGGAGTTCATACGCCACGTACCAGTCCTGCAGCGCCAGCTGGCGCACCAGTGGGGGAATGCTGCGGTTAATTCCTTGTGTGCGACTGGCGGCCAGTTCCAGCATCGCTTCGACCTGACGCCAGGGCGTGTCATAACCAATGGTGACGCTGGTCGTCATGTTGACGCCGTCGCCTTTCAACGTGGCGCTCAGGTTTACTATTCTGCCGCTGACGACCACAGCGTTGGGAACCGTCACCTCGTAATTCTCGCGGGTCAGAATTTTCGTTGCCAGCATGCCCACTTCGCTGACGACACCTTCATGATCGGCAATCCTGATAACTTCGCCTTTTCGCAGCGCGCGGGAATAGGTCAGTACCAGGCCGCTCATGGCATGGTTCATCACGCCTGCCGAGCCCAGCGTCAGCATCAGTCCGAAGAAAACGCTAATTCCTTTGAAGGCAAGCGAATTAGCGCCGGGTAAAAACGGATACGCCGCCGATAAGGCGAATAACCAGATGACAACGCTGATGAGTTTCCGGGTGACGCCAACGGTATCCGGATGCAGGCCCGGTAGGTGTAACTGCCCGGTCTCAACGCGTCTTAGCACCAGCCGGAGCAATCGCGTCACCAGCGCCGTGATCAGGAAGATGACAATAACAATCAGCATGCCCGGCAGCGCGGAAAGGATTGCCAGCCCGAGACGTTGCAGCAACCCTACCGCATAACCTCCCAGCTCCATGCCCCAAATCCGCGTCCAGGGAAAGAGCCGCAACACCCAGCTGATCCAGATGTAAAATACCACGAGGAGGGCAACGGTAAGCACAATGGCATACAGCCGTACTTCAATGGGACCGAGAAAAGCGCGCAGTGCGCCCGGAATTAAGCTTTTCCGCTGAGCGCGCCTTGCGGCATATATCCGCTTCAACCAGGCATAAGAGCGCAGGGCAAACAGGATAAACGCAATCAGTAATAGCGCTCCCACAAGGCTTTTACCCGCTGAGAGCAATAGATATCGCGATGAGTACTGCTCAGACAATGATTGCCTCAGCGTGTCCAGACGGAACCTGAGGCGCTCTGCAGCTTGCTCCAGCGTCAGATCGTCCCCTTCATCCAGATCGCCCTGCGCCAGTAACATAAAAGGTTTGCCGTTGACGGAAAAAAGCACAGCTGACTGTTGGTAGCGCGTCAATGTGTGCATCATTACCGGTTGAGCAAGGTCATTATCATCAAGCGTACGCAATATCGTCACGATGCGCTGGACGCGCTCCTCTGGCGTGGTCAGGCCAAACTTTGCCTGCAGCATCACTACTGGCTGATTAAGCAGATACAACGTCCGTGCTTTTTCCTGTGCCGAAGGTGCCTGACGCGGCTCCGCGCCCAGTACGTTTTGGAAAGTGAAGAGCAGCAGGAAACCGCACAGACACATCACCGCTTTAATCATTTTTGCCTCCAAAGCCGTACATTGCCTGGCGGTAAATCCATCCGTAAGGCAGTCATCAATACGCATTATTGAAATTGCCAGGTATACGAAATCAGAAAGCGTTTGTCGGGATCGTCCAGATAGGTGTTGTTATCCATAATGAACGTCAGAAGGTTAACTGAACTGTGTTTATCAAATTTGTAACCAGCGCCGATCCCGCCAAAATAGCCCCGGTAATGTTCACCTTCCTCATTTTTTGACCCATAAGAGCCTGCTGCAAAGCCGATCATCGTCAGTTCAGAGCTCAACGGGCGGAGGGTAAAGGCACCCAGATAGCCGCTGCTACCGGAA
Organism: Pantoea sp. CTOTU49201; assembly: GCF_032054795.1. Taxonomy (NCBI): domain Bacteria; kingdom Pseudomonadati; phylum Pseudomonadota; class Gammaproteobacteria; order Enterobacterales; family Erwiniaceae; genus Pantoea; species Pantoea sp. CTOTU49201. Next base: position 18,305 of record NZ_DAMBSA010000032.1, on the reverse strand, counting down.
GTGGTGATGGTGCTGAACCCATATTCGGAGGGAATACCATCAGCGAACTGAGGCGCTTTACAATCTGCTGGATTTCCGGTGCTGCAGCCGGTTATCTCACCGGTGTTGTAGGTATATCCAGCCATGGGGAAAATCTGGAAACCGGCTGGCGCGAAGCCAAAATAGCTGAGAGGGATAAAGGTTCCGACGGAATAGTTAGTCTGGGAGGCGCCATTGGTATATTGGTTTTTACCAAAATTAAAGTTAACGATGCCTACCGGAAACAGCCATGACCCGCCCACTCGCCACTCGCTGGCATCACTGTTAACGCGCGCGTTCAGTTTTTTTGCCTGATCCAGCGCGACCGAACCGGAGAAAGAGAGATTACTGTCGTCCATGTCGTAGGTATCTGACCATGAAACGCCAACTTTAGTGGTTACCTTTGTTGGATCATCATCAAGTTTGTCGCGATTATCATTAACTCCAGCACTAAAAGCCGTCTGACTTAAAATCAGCAGCCAGAGAGACCCGCTCCATACAATCCCATTATTTCGTGTCATTGCTACTCTCCGGCCAGCCAGTAAATAGTCAATCCGGGCATTTGACCTGGCTCAGGAAGGTCTGATACCGCTGTTGGTTGTTTTCGGTCAGCGCTTTTACGGCTGACAGCACGGCAGAGTTATCATGGGTGCTGTCCAGAAAGTGAGTGCGTAATTGTTCATCGGATACCGTCGTCGGTATCTGACACTTGTGGCGCAGGTCATCGGTAATTTTCTGCTGCCTCAGTGCAAAGGCCAGATTTTCATAGGCCGAGTTAGCCTGGGCGACCATAGGTGACATCATCAGCGTCAAAACGATGGGTATCAGGTATTTCATATTTCCTCCCGGCCTGTTTCGGCCATAATTAGTAACCCGGCTAAGCCACTTACTGATTGCCTTGAGTCGCGGCACACTGCGCAGGGTCAAACACCGTTTTCCACTCTTTCTTCATATCGACGATGACCCAACCTTTTTGCGGTGCCAGTTTGAGCCCGCTAATAAGTTTGCCACTGGCGGGCGGATGCGCGTCGTAGGCATATTCACGCGCAGCATCGGTGTGATGAACTAGTAAACCAAAGGATTTGTACGTCGGATTAGCGGAAGTGTACTGAAGCATCGGCACATCGCCGTCGCTGTTACCGAAGGCACCGACCGGACGCCGCCCCATGAACAGATGGATGGCGACCGGTTTCATCGCTTCGTCATCGTAAAACGCGCCGTTCATGGTTTTACGCAATTGCGTACCGTTGTCAGTCAGAGAGAATTCACTCAGCGAAAAGGAGCCGACCACCTGTTCAGGCGGGATGCCGTACATTTTTTCGGCCAGCACGCGCATAAAATCGATGCCGCCGCCGGACACAATCCAGGTTTTGAAGCCGTTAGCTCGCAGATAATCGAGAAGCTGGCGCATCGGCTGATAGCCCAGATGATCATAGCGACAGCCGAAACGTGTATGCCGGTGGCTATCGACCCAGTTGCTGACGCGCTGGCTAAATTCCTCCGTCGTCATGCCGCTGTGCGTCAGCGTCATCAGCTGCATCAGCCCCTTTTTGCCAGCCTGCACCACGGTTTTCATATCGTCGTTAATCACCGCCTGCACTAATGCATCGCTTTTCCATTCCGGATGCTGTGGGGCGAGGCGTTTGATTTCATCTATCACGAACTGCAGCTGAAACGTCAGCGGCGCTTCCGGCCACAATGTGCCGTCATTATCAAACACCACATAACGTTGGCTGACAGGAATGAAGTCTTTGCTATTCGCTGTGGTGGTTTCGTTCACCCACGTCTCAATCGCCTGTTTGGCGTGACCCTCATTCCAGCTACTGAGCGGATCGTCTGCCGCGAATGCCGAACCAAAATGAGCAGTAATCAGCAATGCCAGCAGGGGTTTTAATTTCATCATCTTTTCCTTTTGGTCGGAATGAGGTCGGGTAGCGGGACGATTCGCCAGTATTCGCGCGTGCGATGGACCAGCCGTTGCAGGCTATGGCTAAGGGTGCGTCGGAAAAAGAAGCCCAGAAGAAGCAGCGCCAGTACCATCGCCGATCCCGCCAACAACGGCTTCCACTGCGTCGGGGCGCGAGCTTTCAGCGTCTGTTCACTGCCAGCTGGACGCGCTGCCGCAATGGTGTAATGCGCACCGGGTAATTGGGCCAGTTGCCACTGATGCTGGCGCGTATCCCACCAACGTAAACGCAAAGGCGGGATCACCAGTTCGCCGGACTGAGAAGGCAGATAACGCAGCCGTTCTTCACACTGAGCGCCGACAATCTCATCCCGCCCTTGTGTCAGGTTGCTATTGATCGGCGGCAAACGTTGCGCACCGGAACCGGGAATGGCATACAGCAGCTGCGGGATTTGCACAGCAATCACATCGGTGGCGCGCAATGTCACCACACGCTCAATCACGTCACCAACATGTAACTGCTTATCTTCTGTTGCGCGGTAAAGTTGCCATTGCTGCGAGAGTTCAAGAGTGCTGGCGGGTAAAAAACGGTCCGGCTGACGCACATCGGCAGGCCAGTTGACCGACTTCTGCAGGACCGGCAGCGACACCGTTTTTGGCGGCTGATTCGCTGAACGCATCACCACATCTGCGGCAGGAAAGCGAAGCGTGCCCTGATCCCACGCCATCACCTGACGTTCCATGCGGATGCCGCTCCAGCTGATACCGTCGCTATTGCGCGTAACCAGTTGGTTGGGCAGTGGCGTGTTAAGCAGGTTTCCGTTTTCAATCACCATTTCCGGCCATTGCGGCGGCGGATTAAACCAGCTGTCCGTCCAGAAGGTCACAGCAATCGTGATCGGCTGTCCCGGCACCAGTTGTTCCGGGGCAATCAACTCACGCGTCATGGTCATTTCGGCGCGCACCGGCAGGCTAAGCAGCAACAGCAGGCAAAGCAGAAGTCGCTTCATGGTTCCTCCGCCGGCGCTGAGCGGTAGAGATTTTCCAGTAAACCGCCGGGCGAAAGGGTCAGATTGCTGTACCACTGTTCAGCCGAAGGCGCGGCGGCGGCGATGGGCTTCATATCCAGCTGGTTCACGCCCTCATCGGGTTTGAGATCGTGCTTGATGGCGTCAGGGTCTTCATCCTTTTGTTCATGCTGATCGGCCTGCCGGTCGCGTTCTTTCTGCCGCAACTGCATGATGATATGGGCAATCTTCTCCCGGTTCTCCTGAGCCATCGCCCATTCAGGCCGTAAGCTCAGTGCCTGGTCGTAGCTGTTCAGCGCCTGCTGCCAGGATTTTTGCTGAGCGTAACAGTTGCCAATCCACAACAGACTTTCAGCCGTGGCGGGAACCTGACGAAAAGCCCCCAGCGCCTGGACGTAATCCTGCGCATAATAGAAGGCGATGCCACGTCGCAACGGGTCCTGAAAACGCTGGGCGGCGGCATCATAGTTACCGTGATTGAAGGCGAATTGTCCCTGCACATCGGGGCGGACCCAAGCGTCCAGCAGTGCGGCTGAACTGCCGGGAGACCAGATAAATAACGGCAGCATCACGACAGCCAGACAGAGCAGCTGTTGCCGCCACAGCAGTAACAGCAGCAATATAGGAATGACCAGCAGATAGCCGCTGTTCTTCCACTGCAAATCCTGTCGGCTGTTCTGCTGCGCCGTCACGCTCTGCTGAATGTTACCGTTGACCGCGCGCAGATCATCATCTTCGGCAGAGACCAGCGTCACCGGAATGCCGCCATCGCGAATTTGCTCGAAGCGCGCGACGTTAAGTCGCGTATCAATGCCCTGAGATGCCTGCGCTTCCGGCAATCTGCCACCGTTGGCCGTGCCCGCCACCCAGATCTGCAGCGGCAGATTTTGCTGCCGCAGCCAGTCTGCGTCCTGTTGTGCGACACTATCAGCAACCAGTATCAGCGCACGTGGAGCGTCAGGCGTTGAAGGCAGATTTTTAAGCGCAAGGGCGACCGCCTGCCGCAGTCCTGACCCCTCGCCCTGCGGTACCAGCGTGGGCTGCTGTGCCGTCAGGAAGAGGTTATAAAAATCCGCATCATTGGTCAGTGGTGTGGTGAGCCAGGCATTTGCGCTGTAAACCACTAAACCAAAGTGGCTGCCGGGCAGCTGCGCCATCAGCGCGGCAATTTTTTGCTGCATACGCTGATGACGGTCAGGCGGCACATCCTGCGCCAGCATGCTGAGATCCTGCTGCATGATCACCATCACATTGTTTTCTGGCGTGAAGGCGGCAGGCAAGTCGCGTTGCCAGCTCGGACCGGCTAACGCCAACACCCCTAAGGCAAACAGCCACGGCAGTACTTGTCGCGCCCGCACGCGCTGACCTTTGATCAACGCATCCGCAAACGGCTTGTCCATCACACGATGCCAGGCACTGCCTGAACGCTGGGCCAAAAAATAGAGCAGCGGACAAAGCAGCAAACTCAGTAATCGCCAGGGATAAATGAAGTGGAAATCGCTCATGCGCGTCGCCTCATCATGGTGCTGCTAATGGCAAACAGCAGTAACACAAGTAGCGCGAGGGCTAACGGCCAGATAAACAGCGGGCGATGCCAGGATAAACCCAGCGTTTTCACCTGTTCCGGCGTCTGCGCATCAATTTGCTGCCAGACCTGCGCCAGCGCATCGCGGTTGGTTGCGGCGCGCCACGCGTTACCGCCGGTGATATGAGCAATGTTTTCCAGCAGCGCCGTATCGACTTTATCCTCACCGCTGCTGTTGACATCACCAAAGGCGATGGTATGCACCATAACGTGATGCGAGGCGGCGAGCTGTGCGGCGAGCGTGGGTTGCAGTTGAGAGGCGGTGTCGTTGCCATCTGTCAGCAGAATCGCCATTTTCGAGGCATCGGCTTCAAGGCTGTGGTCTAGCAGTTTCACTGCCACGCCCAGCGCATCGCCTATTGCCGTTTGCTGACCAACCATGCCCGGTGCGAGCTGGCTAATGCGCGACTGCAGCGCCTGCTTATCTTCGCTGATCGGCGCGAAAGGCCACGCCTGACTGGCAAAAATAACCAGACCGATACGATCATTTTTGCGCTGGCTGATAAAAGTACGCACCGTTTGCTGAACCGCTTGCAAGCGCGTCTGACCATTCTGACCATCGTTTTTTTCCATTGAGCCGGAAACATCCAGAATCAGCACTATATTGCGCATGGGTTTTATCAGCGTTTTTGGCGGCATCAGGTATTCCGGCCGGGCAAGTGCAGTAATCATTAATATCCATACCGCCCAGAACAGCAGCCGATGTTGCCAGCTGGCTTGCGGTGCGGGCGCTGAGAGTTGCAGGGCTTCAGCCAGTTCAGGTAAAAAAGGGACCCGAACCTGTTCACTCACCGGCTGTTTTGCAGGAAACAGATAATGAGTCAGCAGCGGTAAAAACAGCAGCACGCCCGCCCACGGCCAGGCAAAATCGATGCGCGAAATAAACTCAGACATGAGGCAGCGTCTCCAGCCAGTGGCGTAACTGCTGGGCAATACGCTGATTGATACTGCTTTCCAGCCGATTGTCCGCCTGACAATAGCGACGACACATCAGCGTGCGCAATTCTTCGTCCAGCGATGTTTGCGCCAGAAGCTGTTCCGGCGTTTGCCACTGGCTGACCTGCGCGCGCGGGTGTTGCACCAGAAGCACCCGCTTAACCAGTGCAATCCAGCCGTCTACCTGCTGTTGCTCAAGCTGTTTTCTCGCTTCGCGGCGCCAGCGATTGCGACGAAAGCGAGCGAGCCCTATTAGCATGGCAATCAACATCGCCAGCAACAACATAACGCCGAGCACCATCCAGCCTGCAGGCAACGGGAACCATGAGGCGGCGCCAGGCAAAGCGGGATGTGCCAGTTCCGGCGTGCTAAATCCTTTTGCCAGCATGCACGTCCTCCTGTTGTAGCTGCGGCAGAATCGCTTCACCGGTCACCACGGTTTTTACCGTGATGCCCAGGCGCTGTAACCGGCGCTGCTGCTGCGACAGACGCTCGGTGACGCTCTGCTGAACCCGATCGCTGAGCTGTGAGGTGAGATTGAGTGTGGTGCTGACATCCTGGTAATAAGCCGCCAGCTGGCCGCGCGGCGGCAGGCGGCGATGAAGATCATCGAGTGTGACGTAGGCGGTAATTTCGCAGCGGCGGCGCAGATGAGCCAGCACCGCATCACAGCGCGCATCAAGATCGTGAAAATCACTGATAATCCCCAACCAGCTGCCGGAAGGCAGCAGGCGGACGATACGTTGCAGCGCGTCTGACAGAGAGACGGTTTGGCGAGGGTGTTGCGCATAATGCGCGGGAAGCTGAGTATTGATGCGCTGAATGTCAGTGAGGATCGGCATCAGGTTGCGTTTTGGTGCGCGACAGGGATGCAGCGCCAGTTCATCATCGCCCAATATCGCGCAGCCCAGCCGATCACCATCATGCCAGCTTCGCCATGCCAGCAATCCGGCAATATTTCCGGCGGCCACCGATTTCATCTGCATGCGGGTTCCGAAGTACATCTCCAGTCGCTGATCCACGAGGAGAAATACCGGGCGTTCCCGTTCCTCATTGTAGAGACGGATCCACGGTGTACGCAGGCGGGCGGTGGCTTTCCAGTCAATCAACCTGACGTCATCGCCCGGCTGATAGCGACGTAGGCTGTCGAAATTCAGCCCACGTCCCTGCTGGCGGGATACGCGTTCACCGGTTAACGCGCCGGGTGGGATTTGGCCCGGCGGATTATCGAGTTGCTGCGCGTCACCTGCCAGCGCCATTAGATCGGCCATTTCCAGCGTCAGCGGCATCACGCCACCACTGCGTTGAGAAGCATGGCGATTGCCTGATCGGGTGTGCAGTTGTCGGCGTTGGCCTGATAGCTCAGCAGCAGGCGATGACGGAGCACAGCCGGTGCAATGCGTTGAATATCTTCGGGCAACACAGCATCACGACCATCCAGCCACGCGCAGGCGCGACCGCACCGATCCAGAGCCAGCGTACCGCGCGGGCTGATGCCGAGGCTGATATAACTGGCAAAGGCATCGCTGACCTGATCGGGATGACGCGTCATCTCAACCAGATTAACGATGTACTGTTCTACCGTTGGCGCCACATATACTGTGGCAATTTCACGCCAGCAATCGGCGATGTTTAGTTGGCTGATCAGCAAGTCAGTTTCTGGTGTAGGAGCTTCATGCTGCGCTGCCTGGTATTTTGCCTGCTGCTCAGCACGCACCAGCTGCATCACCAACTGCTCATTCTCTTTCGATGGGTAATCAACAATCACCTTCATCAGAAAACGGTCGAGCTGGGCTTCGGGTAACGGCCAGGTGCCTTCCTGATCGACCGGGTTTTGTGTCGCCAGCACCATGAATATCCCCGGCAGCGGCCAGGTTTTGCCCGCAACGGTCACGTGACGCTCTTCCATCGCCTCCAGCAGCGCCGACTGCACGCGGGCTGAGGCGCGGTTGATTTCATCGGCGAGGATAATGTTGCCGAATACCGGCCCGGGACGAAAACGAAACTGATCCTCTTCGCGTGTGGCATTTTGCTGATAGATTTCGCTGCCGGTAATGTCGGAAGGCAGCAGGTCAGGCGTGAACTGAATGCGGCGGAATTCGCCTTCGATGTGACGCGCTAGTTCCCGCACCGCACGGGTTTTCGCCAGACCCGGTAAGCCTTCCAGCAGCACATGTCCGTCACACAACAAGGCGACGATCAGCATCCGCACCAGCTCCTGCTGACCAATCACCTGCTGATTCATGCTGGCTTCCAGCGCCAGCAGCTTGTCACGGTTATTCATCATGCGGGTTCCACCGTCTTACGTTGCAACAGCGTGGCGATGCCCAACAGCATCGGCTGCGCATAATCAAAGAACGCCTTGATGCCGGGACAGAGATAATTCATGCCCAATTCGCCGTCTTCGCTTCTGACAATGCGGTTTTTCGGGCATTCGCCATAACAGAGTTTCAGGTAAGGACAGCGTTTGCAGGCAGCGGGCAGCGTATCGCGCTTGCCTAAACCAAAGGCTTTTTGACGTTCGGAAAAGGCCATGTGCGCCAGTTTGGTGCTCTGTACATTGCCTAACTTGTATTCGGGATAGACGTAGTGATCGCAGGAGAAGATGTCGCCGTTTTTCTCAATTGCCAGGCCTTTGCCGCAGAACTCGGAGGTGATGCATATCTGCGCCGGCATTCCCATGGTCTGCGCCACCGCCGTTTCAAATAGGTTAACCTGCACGCGGCCTAAATCGTTGTTCACCCACTCTTCGAAGACCGCAATCAGGAAGCTTCCCCAGTCATCCGGATCGACAGACCAGTCGGTGACGATGGAGTCGAGGTCGCCGGGGCGCGCGCGGCGGGAACCGGTTACCGGAATGGTGTCGTCGTGCCAGAACTGCGGTGCCGTTTGCTTGAAATCAACCGGCTCAACGCAGGGATTGAACTGGATATAGGTGGCACCCAGTTCGCGCGTCAGAAAACGATAAACCTCAAGCGGGAAGCGCGCGTTGGTGCGGTTAACGGTAACCAGAGCGTTAAAGGGAACATGATGGCGCTTCAACGCAGCAACGCCCGCCATCACTTTTTCAAACGTGGGTTTACCGCTGCGCGTCACGCGGTAGCGATCGTGCAGTTCCGCCGGGCCATCGATTGAAATGCCGACTAAAAAGTTGTGCTGACGCAGAAAGCGCGCCCAGTTGTCATTCAGCAGAATGCCGTTGGTCTGCAGATCGTTTTCAATACGCTGGCCAGGCTTCTGGTATTTCTTCTGCAGCACGACGATTTTTTCGAAGTACTCCAATCCCATCAGCGTCGGTTCGCCGCCTTGCCAGGAGAAAACCACCTGCTCGCCATCCTGGCTGTCGATATATTGCCGGATAAAGGTTTCCAGCACCTCATCGCTCATGCCGCTGTGTCGATCCTGTTCCAGCAGCTGTTCTTTATGCAGGTAAAAGCAGTAGTTGCAGTCGATATTGCAGCGTGACCCAGTGGGTTTTGCCATCACGTGAAAGCGTCGGGTGTAAGCCGGTCCCTTGCCGCTGAACTTTTCCGCCGTAGGCAGCGGTTTAACCGGCAACGTTGTGCTGTATTTCATGAACGCCTCCTGAATACCGGGTGAAGTATTTCACCCGGTGTTGTGGTCAGAGCATCAGTTGGTGGCCGGACTGCCTTCCTCAATAAGTTTCGACACATCAGAGACGGTAAATGAACCCGGTTTCTGCCGTGGCGGGAACTCTTTGAAGCTTTGCAGCATTTCAGTGGCATATTTCTGCGCACCGCCCAGCAGGAACAGGCGATCATAGAACCAGTGGTTGTAGTCCATGCCATCGGTGCCTTTTTCCAGCGGATCGATTTTCAAATCAAAGATCAGTGGCACACGCAGTTTGACGAACGGGTATTTCCACACATCCATGCCTGTACGTTCCTGGATCATGAAGTGGGCTTTCCAGCGACCGTAGCGCATCGCCAGCAGATCACCGTCATCACTCCAGTAGAAGAATTCTTTGCGCGGATCCTCCTGCGTTTTACCGGTGATGAAATCAAGCTGGTTATAACCATCCAGATGCACTTTGTAGGTCATAGCACTGGTTTTATAACCCTTGAGTAACTGCTGTTTAATGTCCGGCACGCCCGCTGCAGCAACCAGCGTCGGGAACCAGTCATTACTGCCGAAGATGTCGTTGATCAGCGTGCCCGGCTTAATATGCCCCGGCCATTTGACCATCGCTGGTACGCGGAAGCCGCCTTCCCAGCCGGTGTTTTTCTCACCGCGGAACGGTGTGATACCGGCATCAGGCCAGGTGGCCGTCATCGGGCCGTTATCGGTGGTGTAAACAACAATGGTGTTATCTTCAATGCCGAGGTCTTTGATTTTCTTCAGTACTTCACCGACGATTTTGTCGTGCTCTACCATGCCATCAGCGTAGTCACCCAAGCCGGTCACGCCTTTATCGGCCGGTTTGATATGGGTTTTGTTATGCATGCGCGTGGTGTTGTACCAGGTAAAGAACGGTTTGTTGGCTTTGACCTGCCGCTCCATGAAGTCGTTGTTGGCTGCCAACGTCTCTTCATCCACGGTTTCCATACGTTTAATGTTGAGTGGACCGGTATCCTCAACTTTCCCATCAGCGGTGGACTTAATGACGCCACGCGGGCCGAACTGTTTCTTATAATCCGGATCTTGCGGGTAATCCGGATTCTCCGGTTCCTCTTCGGCATTCAGGTGATAAAGGTTGCCCATGAATTCGTCAAAGCCATGCGCGGTGGGCAGAAACTCATTGCGGTCGCCAAGATGATTTTTACCAAACTGGCCGGTGGCATAACCGAGTTGTTTGAGGATATTGGCAATGGTGGGATCTTCTTTCTGCAATCCTTGCGGTGCTCCCGGCATGCCCACCTTGCTCATCCCGGTACGGAATGGCATCTGCCCGGTTATGAAGGAGGAACGACCGGCGGTGGAGCTTTGTTCCGCATAGTAAGAAGTGAACTTGGCGCCTTCGGCCGCAATGCTGTCGATATTGGGCGTTTGGTAGCCCAGCATTCCCTGATTGTAGGTACTGACGTTCCAGTACCCGATGTCATCACCGAATATCACTACAATGTTGGGCTTTTGATTGTTCTGCTCCGGCGCCGTCGTGGTATTGCTGGCCGGGGCTGCATAAGCGCTGGTCGCACAGCAGGCGACAGACAACATCGAGGCGAGCAGCGATTTGCAAAATGGCACTTTTGACATTTCTGTGCTCCAGTTAAATGGACTCTCAAAGGAAAGGCAGTGATTTCGCCCGCCCGGTCAGATCGTTCGACAGTAAGTTATGTGATGCGCCTCCTTAGTTGGCCGGGTCAGAAAGTCCGGCTGTAGTTGATGCCAAAGAAATAGAGAGCAGGATTGTCATAGCGTCCTTTAACCAGCGGCGATGAGACCTGTGACGAGTCAATGTGCGCGTATTCGAAGGCGGTGCCGATGCTGCTGTCAGGATCGAGTTGGTAACGCGCACCAACGCCCCAGCGCCAGGTATCGCCAGACGGCATCGTCAGAGAGGTATCCTGCTGGTTGCGGTAGAAACTGCTGTCAAAGGCAACGCCAGTGTTTATCGTCCAGTCAGCAGAGAGTTTGAACTGGGTGCCGAGTGCGAGGTGCCAGGTATCACGCAGACGCCCGTTGTCGCCCACCTGATTCCCTGCCACGGTAATTTCGCTGTTGCTGTAATCGCTCCAGTCCTGCCATCCCGCATCCCCCATAACTGCCCAGCGATCGTTCAACTGATGGAAAACGCTGAGCATGATTTGTTGGGGCGTATTGACGGTGGCTGCGATAGGCAACGTCCAGGAAGGAGAGTTATTCAGCTGGTCAAGACGAACCGTGTTGTTAACGTTGAAGTGATAATTGGTCCGGCTGGTATAGGTTAATCCGGCACGCGTTTGTGGGGTAAACTGCCATAACGCACCTATTTTTCCGTTGAGCGCCCAGTCATGATCGGATAGCTCATCGCCTCGGGCGCGCTTGATTTTTAGCAGGCCATAGTTGATCCCGACACCCGCACCCAGCGACAAGGCATCATTGATTTGCCACGCCAGCGCGGGCATCAGCGTTACGGCCAGCAGCGTACTGTCTTTAATCAGGTTGTCACCAGCCCAGTCGCCGAAATGTAGGCCGAGTCCGTAGTTGCCATAAAATCCTACTCCGGCACTGACGGTTGGGCTGATCCGTTGCGTGTAGAAAGCGCTGCCACCGGGAAACCAGCCAATGACATTCCCAGGGCTGTTACCACTCAGTTGTGCATCGTCGTCCAGTCGGTATGGCGCGTCGCCATATAAAGCCTGCGCACCCCCAGTGAGTATTTTATCTGGCAACAGGGTCATGCCAGCAGGATTGGTAAAGAGCGTTGAGGCATCCTGCGCACGCGCCGCCTGACCTGCACCGGCCAGACCTACATCATCCGTACCAATTTCATAAAGATAAAGTCCACTCGCGCATGCTGATGAAATGTTAAATAGAATAGCCAGAGGTATTATTTTGCGCATTAAACTTTCTCTTTAAAGTTATTGAGAACAGTCAGTTAAATGAGACAGAATATCGATGAAAAACATCGCGAAACGCCAGAAACAACTCTGTGGTTTCATCAACTTGAATCAAATAATCACTGGCAGCAAAATAAACATGTTGCAATAAAGCAATTCAGGGGTTTATAAAATTCAACGTAACCCGAGGATAAAAATAGTTTTATTTACATTTTGATACTTAAGTTAGCCTGTTTTTGTTGTTCAGCAACATAAAAATGAGAATTTAATGCATCGCCGCTCGATTTTTTGAACTAAGTCAGACTTTTCATCACAGGAACAGACTTGGGTAATAAATTAAAATAAATCAATAATTTAAATAGTTAATTTTGGGTTAATGTGGAGAGTGGGGTTTTGTTAAAAACCCTATAATTCAATGTTATAAAGCATTATTGGTTTATGCTGATTTTTTCGGATTATAGCCATTAATAAATTTTTAGTTTTATCAGGTGGAATGTGGTTAATGTAATGAAAATGAAATCCTTTATGAAAAAAGTGACTATGAATCTATGTATGATGAGTTGGCCTGGCTAATGCATTCATCCCATCATCAACAGCAACAATGTGAGCAGGCAACCAAATTTTAGCGGTTTGCATTATTCTTAATACCTGCAAACGATATGTAATTGCCCTGTTTTAAGTTGATCATGATTGGCTTTTGTTGCAACAAAGATCACCAGAGAAAGGCAAATCACTTAAATCAAAAATAACAGCTATACATTGCTCTGTGCCTGCTGATGTTATGAACGATGTATCACAGAAAACTGACGAATAGGGTGGGGAATTCTTATCATTACTTTCGAAATGAAACTCCCAGTCTGCTTGTGTAGTTCAGGCCGATACAGTCTGGCTTATCAACGGAGATCGACTCAGTGGAACAGTTCAATCACTACATGATGGGGTACTTGAGTTAAAAACTAATTACGCCGGTCTTATGAAGATTAACTGGACATCAGTGAGTACCATGGAAAGTGAATCCCAGATATCCATTGGTAACAATAAAACCAAAGAAAAGTATCCTGCTTCTTTTTTTCCTTACAATGCTGGATATGTTGTGATTAAACACGGAGATAAAAAGGAAATAGTGTCTATCAGGCGCTTAGATGAGTTTATGAAAGCAGAGGTAAGAACTGATGAGTGGGACTGGTCTGGGAACATTGATGCTGACGTAAACCTTAAAAATGCTTCTAGCAGAACAGATGACTATACCTTTTCGATGAATACCAAATTTAAAAAAGAAAAGTGGAGACACGATGTCTCTGCAACTTACAATCGGGAGGTCGAAGATGAGAGTGTTAACACGGATAATTACAGTTTTCGCTATGCCTTCGACTACATGTTTGAAGAGAAATATTTCTGGCAGTCACGGTTGAGTTATAAACGTGACTGGGTAGAAGACTTGTCCAGGCAATTTCTGATTGGTACCGGCCCCGGATATCAGTTGTGGGATGATGATACAGGTGCTTTTTCTGTTTCATTTCTGGCTGGAGCTTTCAGCTATGGCTACAGTGACGACGAGCAGGATAGTCATTTGGGAGCAACCCTGCATTGGGACTACCAGCGGTTCTTAATCGATAAAACTATTACTCTGTACAGCAATGGTGAACTTGGACATTCTCTGGATAATGAAGGAGTAATATCAGTGGATGCAGAACTTGGTGTGAGGTATGCGCTGACTACCTGGTCAACTTTCCATGTTGGTTATCACAGGAATATTGTCAGGGGGACACGAGATACACTGGATGAGCGTGTATTTTCAACGGGTTTAGGTATGACCTGGAAATGAACATGGTGTATAAATCCCTGCGTACATATGCACTGCCAGCCATAACGACTGGCAGTGACCAAATTATTTATAGACGGTAGCTGTCCCCTGAACTTTTCCTTCAACCCTTGCAGAGGTAATCACGTAATATTTACCACCTTTCTCATCTGCCAGCTTTGATAATTCGTCTTTAGCATCTTTTGGATCGGTGAACGTGCCCGAAGTTGAAACTGTTGCAACCTCGGTGTAGTTTTTGGCTTCTTCTTTACTGATTTCCTGAGCCGCAAACACGCTGGTTGTTACGAATGCTGCTCCAGCCAGAATCATTGCCTTCATCATCACATTTTTCATTTTTACACTCCGAATTGTTAAAATTAACAACATTGAAACATAGTCATGAATACTATCCGTCATGAACATTTAGAGTAGACCTCTTAATGCCTGCTAAGTATTTATTTAACATCCAAAAATATCAATCAAACATTTTGTTATTTACAGCAGTCGGTTGAAAAACAGGAAGTAAATTGATTATTGTGATCAGTGGCAAGTTAAACCTCAATGTTTTTTGACTTAATTGTAAACGTGGTCTAGCACAATATTAAGGGCCAATCTTTACTATTAGATATATGTGAATAATCTTCTGCATTTGCATTAACCCCCATATTTCTTAAAGGTTTAAGGCAAGTGCCAGGTCATAATTCCCCTGTGCTTTATTATGGAAATTTAAAAATTTACCTGCGGGTGAAATTCTTTTTTTCTTATTACATTTTGTAATCTTTGTACTACTGTTGATCGTAAGCTTTATATTAAGGATTGGTACATTTTGTGACATTGGAATTCATTCAAAAACAAAAGGTTGAAAAATTATAGGGCGGGTGCGTTTATGAACTTTGTTTATAGGCTTATCTGGAGCGCATCAAGAAGTATTTTTGTTCCCGTGTCCGAAATCACAAAAAGTCATCATGGTTCGGGCCAAAAAGCATGCCTCTCACTGCAGCTGTCGGGACTATTAATTCTGATTATTTCATTAGGATCCGCTCGTGCGGATGACATCCAATGGATTGACGCCTACCCGAGCTATAGTTTTCCAGATAATCAGGGCATTAATTATGACTCCCTATTAAGCACTGGCTCGGCTTTCACCATCGACAGTGCGCCACTAACCAATCATTTTGCTCCGGGTACGACACTCAATATTCTAGGTCCTCTTCCAGGTTTTGCTGCGGGTAGCAATGGGACTTCAACCAGTGTCCGGGTTTTCGACGCCCTGGCGGGTGGAGGGGGAACGAATGCAGGTAGGATCACGTCTATTACGGCGACTGATTCCCAGGGCAACATCACGCCAATTACAGCCGAAAATATCAATCAGTTCACGTATTCTCCTTCGCCTGCTAATCCCCAGCAAAATCAGGAACTGAATGTTGAAATTCCTGGCCTTGAGGGCAGCTATCAGGTCATTAATATCTATGATTCAACCACCTTTGTATCTGCCGGTGACACGCCGGTAAGCGACTTAATGCTGTCGGTTTATGATCCCGACTCATTCCGCATTTATAACAATTTTGGCATTGTTTCAGTTGCTTCTTCCGGAGGTACAGCAAATATCAATGTCGGGGATGATACGACGGGTATAACGCCAGTTTCGGCGCCGACAAACACACTCGACTTGCTGGCCAAAAACAGCGTTCTCGCCAAGGCGGATGGAACGGGTACCGCACAGAGCCAGGTGAACTGGTTATCGGATAATCTCATCTATTTTCGCCCGGCAGCTGTCATTTCAAATGATAGCCAGAGCATCTCAGCACAGAGTGCGCAATATGATTACACGCTGACAATTCCAAATTATGTGCAGGTCGGGCAGCGCGTGCTTCAGGCGGGTTCAAGAACGTTTAATATTACGTCTTCAGCTGATATCGCTGAGGTCAATGATTATCTGACCGGACAAAACGCCTATGCAGGAAAGCCACAAGTCCAGTACTGGCTAACCGCCGGGGCAACGGTGAATGGCGAGGTCATTGATTCCGCTCCTGAAGCTCAGTCGGTCTATAACGCCATCATCACGGGTCTGCTGGATCAGCAGCAGCAAACCTCAATCAACCTGACTTATCACGTCTGGGATGATCAGGCTTCTCACACGAATAATGCTACATTGCCTGTGGGTGATTTGAATGTCATTTACGCGACAGGAAACAATGCTGCTGGTTCAGTAAACAGTAGCGGCATACTAGCCGTAGATGGTGCAAGTGCAGTGATGCGCGGCGATGCCGGCGCGCTACTCACCAATGATGGAACAATTAATCACTGGCGAAGTGACAGTGCCAGCCCTACATCCATCGGGATGCAGGTGACCAACGCAACGGCGATTAACAATGGCACCCTCAATGCCGGATTGTTTTTAGAAAAAGATGGTACCAACCAGGACGTCAGCAATGCCGGCAGTATCGCGATGCAGGGCCTGGAGCAAAGCACACTTACCAACAACGGCCATATCAATATTGCGATTACCGATAGCACAACCGCTAATGCCCGTGGCATGTCGGTATCCGGTACCAGCAGTGCTACCAACACCAGCGATGGGACTATAGTCCTCACAGGTAACAGCCGAAACAGCGCAGGGCGTGCTGCAGGCTATGGCATCTATGCCGAGCAAAGTGCCAGTGTGCTCAATCAAGGGGCAATCTATCTGGGTTATGCGCCGGCCACTGACGCCACCGTGCCTGCGTTTGTCCCTTTAACTGGCGGCAGTGCGCTTACCGCCGGTATCTATTCCACCAGCAGTGGCAACATTCTTAACGATGGAAATATTTTCATCGGGGACAGCACGCGTAATGCCGTTGGGATTTTCACCAATTCCGCTACGGGATCGCTGATAAATAATGGTTCTATCAACGTACTGGGCAGGCTGATTAATGGATCGGCAGCAAGTAACTATGGCCTGTATGTGGTCGATAACCAGGGAAGCGTCACTAACAACGGTAATATTTTCGTTGATGGCGACAACAACGTGGCCATTTACCTGCAGGCGCAAAATGCAGCGGCGAATGTTACCTCGTCGGCAAGCAGTAGCATCACCGTGGGGAGCGCCGGCGACACCGGTGGTAGCGACGGAAATGTTTATACCTATCGAAACTATGCCGTCTATGCCGAAGGACTCAACAATCAGCCTGCTCAGGTCGATCTTCAGGCTACGATTCGATTGTTGTCAGCCGGTGCAATTGGGGTGCACGCACGCGGCGATGCGCTAATTAATATCGGCAATGCGGCATCGCTGACATTCGAAAACGACCATCAAATTGGGTATTACGCCTGGGGTAATCTGGCAAAAATTAACATCAGCAACGCCAATATCAATGACAACGGGCAGGCTAATTCCGTGCTGTTTGCTGTTGATAACGGTGCCGTGTTCAATGGCGATAATGGCAGCGGTAGCGGGTATCAGCTTACCATCAGTGGCGACAGCTCTATCGGTGTAATTGCTAATGGCGTGGATGATGGCGGTACAGCGGATGAGTCTGACGATATTGCCAGTTCGCTCATCACCGGGCCCGCAACCATTCATGTAAACGGTGACAATGCGGTTGGTGTGCTGGTTTCGGGAGGCGCCGCAGGCACTATCAGCGATGGCGGTATCGTGCTTGACCACGATAATACGACCGCCGTCCGTATTGATGGCCGCAATTACAATATTGATGGCACGCTGGACAGCGATCAACGATTAACTAATGTTACCTCCACCGCCTCAACCACCAGCTCGTCCAGTCAAAGTGGTATTACGGGCTACGACATCTCCCATGCGGGTAATCTGGTTTTGAATGGTGTGAGCGGAATCAATTTAAATGGCAGTAGCGGGAAAGGCGTGTGGCTGCACGATGGCGGCAGTGCCACGGTTAATGCTCCTGTCAGCGTTCTGGGAAATGACAACATCGGCGTTGACATTCAGAACAGTGGCACACTGACCAACAACAGTGCCATTAGCGTGGGTGGTGCTGCGAACAGTGGGAATGTCGGGATTAGGGTACAGGGCGCAGGCGCTGTTGTGAATCGGTTAGGCAGTGTAAGCGCCAATGGTGGACTGGCGGCCGTACAACTCACTGGCAGTGGGGCCGCTTTGACCGTGAACGGCAATGCGAATCAGATTACCGCATCTGGCGGCGCAGATGGCGTCCGCATGGACAACGGTGCCAGTAGCTTCACGGCCAGTAATACCACGATTGATATCGCTGACAGCGGTGCGGGCATTAATAACAACGCGAATACCGCCAACATTAACCTCAACAATGTGACGATTAATGCCTCTAATGGACCGGCAATCCGTACCGCCGTGACCTTTAATGCGCAGGGCAGCGGCAATGTTCTAAACGTCAGTGGCAATGGTCAGGGATTTGCTTTCGAGGACAGTAATGGTAATGCCACCACGGGTAATCTCACGATTAGCAATGGTTACACCATTAATGGTAGTGGTGCAGACAGTATCGGCATTCTGGGGAATACTAATGGTAGCGTGAGCTCAGGGGCCAACATCACCATG
>NZ_DAMBSA010000031.1:2337-20273 GCF_032054795.1 Pantoea sp. CTOTU49201 | reverse complement strand
GCCCAGCGCCACGCGCTGCTGCTGTCCGCCGGAGAGCTGCGACGGCAGACGATCCAGCAGCTTATCCAGTTCCATCAGCTTACTGACGTTATCGAGGCGTGCAGCAAACGACAGCTTCTCCTCACCGCGCGCTTTCAAACCAAACAACAGGTTTTCTCGCACGTTGAGATGGGGAAACAGCGCGTAGGACTGAAACACCATCGACAGCTTGCGCTGCGACGGCGGCAGATGGGTGATATCGGCGTGTTTAAAGTGGATCGCCCCGCGATCGGCCGTTTCCAGGCCGGCAATGGTGCGTAGCAGCGTCGATTTACCGCAGCCCGATGGACCGAGCAGCGCGACAAACGAGCCTTCTGCCGCGTCGAAGCTGATGTCGTCCAGGGCGATTTTCTCGCCCCAGGCTTTAGTGATGTGATGAAGCGAAAGGTGGCTCATGCATCCGCAATCCAGAAATCAGAATGGCGGTAAGCTAGCGGAAGGAAATGAAGGATTTATGTCACTGCAGTGACCGGGCGGTTAAAGGAGACATCGGCGGTCACCATAAATGGCGACCCTACGGGAACCCACCCGTATTTCGTAGGGTCGTCATTTATGACGACCTTCTAACATGAATCACTGATCAAAATAATGCTGCTTCAGAATCGCCGCCCCATCATCAATCGCTTTCATCAAAATCTTTTCACTGGTAACGCCATCACCCGCCTGCAACGCTTCCAGCAGATGATCATAATTATGATGCCCATTCACCACCTCGGCCGGTTGCGGATAGAGATAGTTAAAGCACGGACCGATCTGCACCCAAAGCTGTTCAATCAGCGCTTCAAGCGTGGGCATTTGCGCATAGCCATACAGCGTAAAACGAAACGCGCGATTGGCTTCGAGCGCCAAGGCTGCATCGCCGCTTAACTTGGCCTGCATAAAGCTGACGCAGAGTTTTTTCAGCTCGGAAAGCTGTTTTTTTCCCACAAAGGGCGTCGCCGTCCTCACCGCTAAACCTTCAAGCTGCTTACGAATTAGCGTGATTTCCTCGAAGCGCTGCAGTGACATTTCCGGCACCAAAAAGGCGGCGGCGGGCGTAGCATCCAGCGCGCCGGCAGAAACCAGACGCAATAAGGCTTCACGCACCGGCGTGATGCTGGTACCCAATTGCGCCGCCAGATCGCGCGTCACCAGCCGTGCGCCAGGTTTTAACTTGCCGACAATCAGCGCGCTGCGCAGTGACGATTCCACCTGCGCGGTCAAACTCATGCGCTGCGCTTTATCCATTTCGATCATTTTTTGTGAGCCCTTTACCGAAATCCGCAAATGGTAAGTTATTTTTAATGTTTTATTGCCAACCAGCCAGATTATAGGATATATCATGTATTACAAATAAGCACAGTCTTGATTCTGGCCGCAGCCACTCTTTTCACTACCTTGCCCTGGCAATTTTTGGAAAACGTTATGAGACTACCTGCAGTGAAGTTTGTCACTACCGCGTTGCTATTTGCTCTGATGCCTGCTGTACAGGCGGCAGAACTGACCATTGGCCAACCCACGTCTGCCACGGCGATGGATCCCGGCTTTCTTAAAGAATCTGCCACGCTGGTAGATAACATCTTCGATACCTTAGTGCGCCGTGCCGATGACATGTCATTGCAGCCGGGCTTAGCCACTGAGTGGAAAGCGATTAACGAAACCACCTGGCAATTTACCCTGCGCCAGGGCGTGAAATTTACCGATGGCGAGCCGGTGAACGCCGAAGCGGTGAAATTCTCCATCGATCGTATTTTAGACCCCGCCAATCACGCGCCGACGATTTCCTATATCCGCACCATCAAATCGGTGGACGTGATCAACGATTATCAGGTGCAGATCCACACCAACGGCCCGGATCCTCTGCTGCCGACGCGCATGAGCCGCTATCCGGCTTACATTGTGCCACCCGCGTACGTGAAGAAAGTCGGTGCCAGCGAGTTTGCACGCAAGCCCGTGGGCAGCGGCGCTTACAAGCTGGACAGCTTTATCCCGGACGAAAAAGTGGTGATGGTCGCCAATGAAACTTACTGGCGTGGCAAACCGGCGATTGATCGCGTTACCTGGCGTCCAATTCCCGAAGCTACCGCGCGCCTTACCGCGCTGCTGACCGGCGAAGTGCAGCTAATTGAAAGCGTGCCAGCCGATTTAGTGCCCGCGTTGAAAAATCGCCCCAACGTCGAGCTGGAACAGGTGAAAGGCGGCGGGTTAACGATTTACCTTGGCCTTAAAGATGATGAGAAACCGCTGAATGATGTGCGCGTCCGTCAGGCGCTTTCGCTGGCGTTGAATCGTCAGGCTTATACCCAACAACTGCTGCACGGTTTCGGTACGCCAACCGGCACCATGGCCGGTGCGAATGACTTCGGTTATCTGGCGGTTCCGGCTACCGCGCAGGATGTGGCGAAAGCCAAGTCACTGCTAGCCGAAGCCGGTTACGCTAACGGCTTTACCCTGCGCTTCCAGGCGCCGCGCCGCTACATTGCCAGCGCCGATGTAGCGCAAGCCATCGTGCAGGATTTAGCCGCAATTGGCGTGAAGGCCGAGCTGGAAGTGCCGGAATGGTCGGTTTACACCCAGCAGGTCGCATCACAGAAACAGGCTCCGATGTATATGCTGGCGTGGGGCTCAACCCAAACGCTGGATGCCGATGCCGCGCTGTTCCCGATTCTGCGCAGCGGCGAGCCCTATTCCACCGTGCATGATGCTGAGCTGGATAAGTTGCTCGATCAAAGCCGCCAGATTGTTGATCCCGTTGCACGCAAAAAGGTGTTAGAGCAGATTCAGCAACGCGTCGCGGAACAACAGCCGCTGCTGCCGCTGTATCGTGAAGACACCTTGTATGCACACAGCACCTCGCTCAACTTCAAAGGCCGCGTCGATGCCCGCATCCCGCTGTTTGATCTGAGGCTGAAATGATTTCACCGGGCGCCGTGCTGCAGCGCCGTCCGCGCCGCCTGATTTACGGCGATGCGGTGATCGGCAGCCTTTTGCTGATCGTGGTGATTGCCGCGGCGCTGCTCTCTCCGTGGCTGCCGTTGCCCGATGCCTTAAGTAACAACCTTAATGAGATGTTCCTGCCGCCGGGTTCGCCCGGTGCGCAAGCCACGCATTGGCTCGGCACTGATCAACTGGGCCGCGATCTGCTGGCGCGCATTCTCTCCGGCACGCGCTTGTCGCTGCTGGTGGTATTGGTCGCGGCGGCGATTGGCGCGGTGATTGGCGTCGCGCTCGGCATGATTACCGGTTATGCCGGCGGTTGGGTTGATGCGCTGATCATGCGCCTGATCGACATCCAGCTGGCGGTACCGTTTATTCTATTGATTTTGCTGGTGATTGCGCTGATGGGCGCATCACTCACCAACATCATTGTGATTATGGGCTGCACCAGTTGGGCGATTTATGCCCGCGTGGCGCGTGCCAAAACCTTAGAAATTCGTGAGCTGGAATAC
Source organism: Pantoea sp. CTOTU49201 (assembly GCF_032054795.1). NCBI lineage: Bacteria > Pseudomonadati > Pseudomonadota > Gammaproteobacteria > Enterobacterales > Erwiniaceae > Pantoea > Pantoea sp. CTOTU49201. The sequence goes on along the minus strand of NZ_DAMBSA010000031.1, from coordinate 16,806 downwards.
ATTCAGGCGGTGCGCGCCATGGGCTTTTCGCCGCTGCGCGTGCTGCTACGGCATATCCTGCCCAATCTGCTGACGCCGCTGGTGGTGCTGCTGACGCTGGATATCCCACGTTTGATCGTGCTCGAAGCCTCAGTCGGATTTCTTGGCATGGGCATTCAGCCGCCCACACCGACGCTGGGCAACTTAATTGGCGAAGGTCGCTCGTACATGCTGCTGTCGCAATGGCTGGTGCTCTATCCCGGTCTGGTGATTGCGGCGCTGGTGATTGGCTGCAACCTGCTCGGCGATGCGCTGTTACGTCGCACGCACACAAGGCTGGATTAAGATGCTGAACATTCTGCTCAATCGCCTTGGCCAATCAGTACTAGTGCTGCTTGGCGTGTCGCTGCTGATTTTCTTCAGCCTGCACATGACGGGCGATCCGGCGGCGCTGATGATGCCGCCCGGTTCCAGCCAGCAGGAGATTGATACGTTCCGTCACAGCATGGGCTTTGATCGTCCGTTGCTGTGGCAATACAGCCACTATCTTGGCGGCGTGCTGCACGGCGATTTTGGTGAATCTCTGCGCTACAGCCAGCCGGTATTGGCGCTGATTGCCGAACGCTTGCCCGCGACAGCGCTGCTGGCGGTGAGTGCGCTGGCGTGGAGCTCGCTGCTCGGTCTGCTGCTGGGCATTATCAGCGCCCTGCGACCCCATAGCATTTGGGATTTGCTGTGCCGCCTGCTGGCCTTCTCTGGTCAGGCGATTCCGGTGTTCTGGCTTGGTCTGCTGCTGATTCTGCTGTTTAGCCTGAAGTTACAGTGGCTGCCTTCCAGCGGTTACGGCACTTTCGCCGCGCTGGTGATGCCCGCACTCAGCCTTGGTGCGTTTTACATGAGCGCCGTAGCACGCTTGACGCGCGCCAGCCTGCTGGATGTGCTGCAACAGGATTATATCCGCACCGCGCGCGCCAAAGGGCTGAGCGCCTGGCGCATTGTAGTACGCCATGGTTTACGTAACGCGCTGATTCCGGTGATCACCGTACAAGGCATGTATTTCGCCTCGCTGCTCGGCGGCGCATTGGTAACAGAGATTATTTTTGCCTGGCCGGGCATTGGTCGTCTGGCGATTCAGGCGATTCAAAACCGCGACTTCCCGCTGGTGCAGGCGATTGTGTTGCTCGCTGCGGTGGTGTTTGTGGCGATCAATTTGCTGATCGACCTGCTCTATCTGGTGCTGAACCCGAGGATTCGTTTATGAGTCGCCTTGATGCCACGCTTGAACTGCTGAGTGAACTGACGCGCTGGCCGAGCGTGGCCGGTCAGTTATCCTCGCAGCGCGGGTTGGCTTCCTGGCTGGAACAGTGGATGGTGGAGCAACTCGACGCCAGCGTGATTTATCCGGTGGCGGCGCAAACCGACAATTCTCCGCCGCTGGTGCATGTGCGCATTGATAACGGCAGCGCCAAAACCGTGGTGCTGTACAACATGTATGACGTGATGCCGGCGGATGATGCCGGTTGGGATGTGCCGCCGTTTGTCGGTGGCGTGTGTCACTGGGACGAATTTGGCGCGGTCTTTGTCGGACGCGGCGCAGAGAACAATAAAGGCCCGGTCGCCGCCCTACTAATCCTGCTGCGCGAACTGCAGCAGAACCATCAGCTCGATTTCAATATTGAAATCCTGCTCGAAGGTGAAGAGGAAATCGGCAGCGGCGCACTGCGGCGTTATCTGGCGCAGCAGCCTTGCCCGATCGCGCCCGCTGAAGCGGTGCTGTTCCCATCACTGTGCGAATACGGTGGCGGCGCACCGCGCGTCTATCTCGGCTTTACCGGATTGGCCAGCGGACGTCTCAGCGTCAACGGCGGCGCATGGGGCGGACCTTCCTCCGCGATTCATGCCAGCAATGCCGGTTGGATCGCCAATCCGGCGTGGCGCTTAGTGCAGGCATTAGATGCCATCGCACCTGCAGAACACAGCGGCGTACTGGCGTGTCACGCCACGGACGATGAGGCGAATCAGTTATTGGCGACCTTAGCCGCCGAATTCAGCATCGATGATGAACTGAAGTTCCGTCGCAGCCAGCGCCTGATGATTGAAGGCGACACGCTGAGCTGCTTGCAAACGCTGCTCGGCAGCGCGGTCTTGACGCTGGCTGAACTGCACAGCGATCCGCCGGGCGGACGTGGCGTCATCCCGTTCTGTGCCAGCGCGGAACTGGCGTTTCGCATTCCGCCGGGTTTCGATCAGGACGCGATGATTGAAGCCGCGCAGCAGCGCCTGGCGCAAGCCGATTTAGCCGGCAGCGAACTGCAACTGTTCGATCGTTATCCCGGCGTGCGCTTTAGCCGCAACGCCAGCGGCGTCGATGCTTTGATCGCCAGCTATCAAACGCTAGGCGCGGCACCGCAAATCTGGCCGTGGGCGCCGGGCTGTGCGCCCGCTTACGCTTTCGCGGCCGTCGCGCCCGCCTTTCTGATTGGCGGATTAGGCCACGGCGGCAACGCCCACGCCGTCAATGAGTTTGTCACGCTGGCGGGACTCGAACGCTTCCAGCAATCCATGAGCTTATGGCTCAACGCATTCAATGATTCGGCCATTGGCCGGGTCGCGCCACACCAGGGAAACACCGCAGTACATAAAAATATAGGTAACACATAATGAAATCAGTTGAAGAGTTTGAACGCGTTCCGCTCGGCTTCTTCCCCACGCCTCACGAGCCGCTGCCGCGGCTCAGTGAGGCACTTGGGATTACGCTGACGATCAAACGTGATGACTACAGTGGCTTCGGCGGCGGCGGCAACAAAGTCCGCAAGCTGGAGTATCTGATGGCGGAGGCCTGCAAAACAGGCGTGAATGTGGTGATCACCACCGGCGGGCATCAGTCGAACCACGCCCGCATGGTGGCCGCCGCCGCACGCAAGTTTGGTATGCGTCCGGTGCTGGTGCTGCGGGGCAATCCGCCCGCAAGCTGGCAAGGTAATCTGCTGCTGGACAAGCTGTTCGGGGCCGAGGTGCAGTTCCTCGATCCCGACGGCTACTTCACGCAGATTGAAGGTGCGATGCAGGCGCACGCTGATGCGGCTGTCGCGCAAGGTGAAACCCCAATGATTATTCCGCTGGGTGGCGCAACGCCACTCGGCGCATTGGGTTATGTACGCGCAGTGGAAGAGATTGCGGCGCAGCTGGCACCCAGCCAGACGCCCGCGCCCGATTTCATCGTCGCGCCCACCGGTTCCGGCGGCACGCTGGCGGGATTGCATGTCGGTACGCGCCGCTATTGGCCCGATACCAGGGTGATTGGTGTGAGCGTTAGCGCCAAAGCCGACTGGTTCCAGCCGCGCATAGCCGGCATGGCGCAGGATTGTGCCGATCTGCTGCAATGGCCGCAGCAGTGGCAGCCGGAGGATATCTGGATTGAAGATGGTTATGTCGGTCAGGCGTACGGCGTGCCATCGGACGGCGGCATTGCCGCCATCTACAAACTCGCCCAGCTGGAAGGCGTGCTGCTGGATCCGGTCTACACCGGCAAAGCGATGCACGGCCTGTTCTCGCTGGTCGAACAAGGGCGCATTCCGCAGGGTTCGCGCGTTACCTTTGTGCATTGTGGCGGTTCTCCGGCGCTCTATCCCTTCGCCGATCGCCTGCTGGAGCAGTAATGGAAGCGTTATTGCGTGTACTGGATGAAGCCACCGTCGCGCAATTAGGCGGCGGCGATGTCGCTCTGGCGCTGGAAGACGTCAAAGCGGTGATTCGCCTGATGCGTCTCGGCGAGGCGCAAATGCCCGCTGAAAATCACATCGACCTCGGTACGCCGCTCGGTAAAGCTTATGCCTTACCGGCGCGCGTTGGCGGCACCTACAACGCTGCGGGCGTAAAGTGGACGGCGCATCGTCCACAGCGACCCGATGCGCTACCCGCCGCCTTAGCCTTAACCCTGATTAACGATGCACAGAGCGGTATTCCGCGCGGTTTGCTGGCCAGCGGCGCATTAACCGCTGCACGCACCGCGGCGGTGAGTGCGCTGGCGTTACAGCTGGCCGCGCCGCGTCCGGTGAAACGCGTGCTGCTGCTTGGCGCTGGTCTGCATGCTCAGGCGCATCTGCGCATGTTGCAGCAGCTGTTTCCGCAGCTGGAACAGATTGGCGTGTGGAATCGCTCGCCTTTTAAACTCAATGCGTTGCGCGAAGTGCAGATCGAAACTGATTTGCCGCTCGCCCTGGCGCAGCCTTATGACGCGGTGCTGACCTGCACCAGCGCCGACCAGCCGATTATTGATGCCGCAGCGGTCCAGCCAGGCAGGATCATTGTGCAAATCGGCTATCACGAAGTCAGTTTCGCCGCCATCAAAGCCAGCAGCAAGGTGGTGGTTGATGCGTGGGGCGATTTTGCCCAGCGCAGCGCTAAAAGCCTGTTCCAGATGTTCCGCGCCGGTGAATTTGGTGAGCAGGATGTGGCGGCCGATCTCGCCGCGCTGCTGCTGGATAACTGGCGTCCACAGCCCGATGACAGCGTCTACTTCTCCTCGTTTGGCCTCAACGTGTTTGATATCGCCCTCGCCGCCCGCGTGTTGCAGGCCGCCGAGCACGACGAACTCGGTTCGTTGCAGTCGCTGTTTTCAGGAGTTCTGCATGATCATTGATGTGCTTTCACTGCATCAGCGCCAGGCAAAAGGCGAAGCGTTTCTGCTGATCGACGTGCGCGAGTTCGCCGACTGGCAACGCGCCACCTTGCCCGGTGCGCAGCACTGTAACGTCTACGACTATTTTATTGAGGATTGCAGCGAGGCAGGTTTAGCGGTGATGGCTGCAGAAGCCGCCACCGCGCTGCAACCGATGTTTACCGCCTATCCCAACGCCACGCCGGTGTTTTTCGAACAGCAGGTTGGCATGCGTTCGCCGCGTGGGGCCTGGTTCGCCTGGCTGCTGAAGCGTGATGATGCGCTGATTCTGGATGGCGGCGTGGAGGCGTGGATTGCAGCAGGCTATGAACTCAGTCCGGGATTGGGATTAAGCCGCACCGTGGCGCATCCACCCGCAGCAAACGCACCCGCGTGGAGTCGCGAGCTGGTGTGCAGCCGTGAACAGGTATTAGCAGCAGATGGCGTGAATGTGGTCAACGTGGATGCACGTCGCCTCAGCGAATTTGACGGCAGCTTTGCGCATGCCTGCTGCCAGCGCGCTGGGCGGATTCCGCACTCTCAGCTGCTGTTTTGGGAAGACGTTGTAGCCAACGGCCATTTCTTATCAGCGCAGCAGATTGCCGCTCGCGCCGAGGCTGCTGGATTGAGTAAAGACGCAAAGTTGCAGGTTTATTGCCATCGCGGAGCCCGCGCCGCCACGGTGTTGGCGGCGTTGAAGCTGGCGGGCTATCCCCATGTTTCGGTGTATGTCGGTTCCTGGCACGAATGGGCTGAACATCTCGAACTGCCGCTGTTACACGGCAGCTGATCGCAGCGCCAGCGCCTGCTGAACGTCCGGCGCAGCGGCGAGCAGTTGGCGCGTGTAATTATCCTGCGGATGATTAATCACGCTGGCGGTCGCGCCAGACTCCATAATCCTGCCGTGATACATCACCACCACGCGATCGCACAACTGACGCACCGCGCTAAGGTCGTGGCTGATAAACAGCACCGATAATCCCAGTTTGTGGCGTAAATCATTAAACAGCGCCAGAATCTGCCCGCGCACTGATAAATCCAGTGCCGCCACCGCTTCATCCGCCACCAGCAACTTCGGCTCCATCGCCAGCGCGCGCGCAATGGCAATTCGCTGACGCTGACCACCGGAAAACGCGCCCGGCAGACGTCCGGCATGTTCGGCCTTCAATCCTACCAATGCCAGCAGCTCTTTAACCCGCTCATCCACCGCCGCGCCTTTGCGCAGTTGCCAGACGCGCAGCGGTTCGGCGATCTGCTCACCGACCGGAATTTTGGGATTCAAACTGGCGTAAGGGTCCTGAAAAATGATCTGTGCGTGACGACGTAACGTATTCAGCTGGCGCCCTTGCAAATGCTGCCCCTGAAAATGTACCTCGCCACCATCTGCCGTAATCAAGCCAATCGCCGCGCTGCCCAGGGTGGTTTTGCCTGAACCGGATTCGCCAATCAGCCCGACGATCTCGCCCTGCGCAATCGACAGATTGGCCGGATGCAAAACGGTTTGCCGTTTGGCGGGCCACAGCGGCATGCGGCGCGGCAGCGGATAGCTTTTACTGATGTCACGCAGCACCAGCAGCGGCGGCTGTTCAACCGGCGCAATTGCCTCAGGGATTTGCGTCGCTGAAGCGGCAATCAATTTGCGTGTGTAAGGGTGCGTTGGCGCGCCGAGCGTGCTCAGCACCGCGCCCTGTTCAACCAGCTGCCCTTGCTGCATCACGCAGACGCGATCGGCGTAGCGCGCCACCACCGAGAGATCGTGGGTGATCAATAAGATCCCCATGCCCATCTCTTGTTGCAGTTCCTGCAGCAGCGCCAGAATCTGCGCCTGAATGGTGACGTCCAGCGCGGTGGTCGGTTCATCCGCAATCAATAATTCCGGTTGACCGCTAATAGCGCTGGCGATCATCACACGCTGCCGCATGCCGCCCGACAGCTGATGAATATACTGTCGCGCACGCTGCGCGGGATTGACGATGCCAACGCGGTCCAGCAGCGCTATCGCTTCCTGCTGCGCCTGTTTCCAGCTGAACTGACGATGCCGCACCAGCACTTCGGCAATCTGCTCACCAATACGCAGCGTGGGATTCATGCTGGTCATTGGTTCCTGAAACACCGTCGCGATGCGACAACCGCGCAATTGCCGGGTTGTGCGCGCATCCAGCGGTTCGCCATTAAACACCACGCGGCCACCACTCTGCTGCACGCCCGCAGGCAGCAAGCTCATCAGCGCCAGCGACGTTAAGGTTTTGCCGGATCCCGACTCGCCGACTAACGCCAGGATTTCCTTGCGATCAAGATCAAAAGAGACGTTATCCACCAGCAAGCGCTGATCGTGAGTATGCAGCGAGAGGTTTTCAACCGAGAGCAAGCGCGCGTTAGTCATCTGGCAGGGATTCTCAACAAGGAAAAATACAGGATATATCCTGAACATAGCACGAACAAGACCGTTCGGTTATGGCACTGCGCGTTGCGGAATAAGCCTGATTTAAATGGTTAAACATTTGCTTCAGTAGATATTGCCCGCGCGGTAGCAAGATACGCCAACACCGCGCCGCTGCACGCATCCTTACGACTGACCATCATTAAATTCGCCGATAACTCAACTGCGTCTAGCGTTCGATATACCACGCCGGGGATCGCCACTTGGGTTAACGGTGCTGGCACCAGCGCGATGCCCAGTCCGGCACCGGCCATCGCGAGTACGCTTAGCGTGCTGGAGATACGATGCGCGATATGTAATCTGTCACCCAACAGGCGGTCTAAAGCGGCGTCAAAATGAGAATGACCTTCATGGGTGGCGTACATAATCAGTGGCTGATGCGCCAGCATCTCAATAGTCACGCGCGGCTTCGCCGCCAGCGGATGATCGCTGGACATCACCACCACGCGTGGCCACTCGCCAATTAAGTCATACGCCAGCGCAGACGTCGGTTCTGGATGATAGTCAGGCATATAACCGACATCGAGCATGCCGTTGTTAATCGCCTCATGTTGCAGATGCGGCGCCATCTCCTGACACACCAGTTCTGCCTGCGGATAGGCGTGATGAAAGGCGCGTATGTCGCGCATCAATCTGCCGCTAAACACGGCGTTGCCAGCGAAGCCAACGCGTACGCGACCAATTTCACCGCGCATTGAACGTTCGACCACATGACGGGTGTGCTCAGCTTGCTCCAGCGTCCGTTTCGCCTCGGCTTGCAATAGCAGGCCCGCTTCGGTGAGTTCGACGCGACGACTGGTGCGTAAAAATAGCGGGCCGCCTAGCTCAGCTTCCAGCGCTTTAATCTGCATACTCAACGCAGGTTGCACAATATTCAGTCGTTGCGCCGCGCGGCCAAAATGGCCCTCTTCAGCAACAGTTAAAAAGTAGCGTAGATGACGCAATTCCATATTCGCCCCATTAATCACTAAAAATGATTGATCAGTAATTTCTATCTATTTGAGTTTAGCGTAATCAGCGCACAAACTGAACGCCGTCAACTTACAGGAGCAATAACATGCAAAACCAATTAAAGCATCGCCAACAACTCAATGACCTTATGAATTGCTGGATGCACCGCGATTTGGGCGAATGGGATCAATTACGCGATCTGTTCCACGCCGATGGCACGATAGAAATTACCTGGTTTGAAGGGCTGGCAAGTGACTTTGTCACAGGTTCAATGCGTATGGGGAAATCCGATCTTCGCACCAAACACTTCATTGCGACGCCAGCGATCACCTTCAACGCCAGTGGCAACAAAGCGATTCTTGAAACCAATGCGATGATCATTGCGGAGAATGTGCAACTGAATGTCGGCTGTGAATGCCACAACCGCTTTTATGACATGGCTGAAAAACGCGACGGCGTGTGGCGACTGGTGCGTCGCCAAAGTATTTACGATATGGGGACCTTTACCTTCCCGCTGGGTCTGGTGGAAATAGACCCCGCCGTGGTAGCGAAATATCCGCGTGAATACGCCACGCTGGCGTATTTGCTGGAGCAGAGCGGCTTCCCGTTACAGCGCGTTTTTGCTACGCGCGGCAGTGAACTGGAGCAAAACATCAAACGCGATGCTAAGCAGTGGTTGGCCGTTTAACTAAACCTTTTCCTGCGACAAACTCAAAATGGTGCGGATATTCTGCGCGGTGGTAGCGATGATATCGATCGCGCCAGTGCGCAGTGCCCCGAGGATCGCCATCGCTTTGGTATTTTCTGCGGCAATGGCGATCACGCAGGGAATTTTGCGCAGCTCATCGATGCTCAGTCCAATCACGCGATCGTTCATCACGGTATCTACATGTTGGCCTTGTGAATTAAAGAAATCATAGCCGGCGACATCGCCCGTCACGCCCTGATTAACGCTGGCGTCGATGATTTCGTGCGGCGTGAACCAGCCGAGCTTCACCATATAGCTGTTTTCATTCATGTCGCCGATACCCACCAGCGCCACATCCGCTTTACGCGCGCGGTCCAGCGTCTCTTTGATGGTGCCGTTTTGCATAAAGGCATCGCGTAGCGCGCGGTTCTCAACATAGGCGGGCGCATACAGCGTTTCGCTGATGCCGCCAAACTTCTTCGCCAGACGACGGCTGATATGGTCAGCGTTGATGGCATCGCCTGGACGATGCGTGCCGCCAATGCCGCTGATGAACAGGCAGTTACGCGTCGGCACCTGGCCGGGATAATCGGCGACAGCGGCAACGTTGCGCCCTTGCCCAACGGCGACAATGGCGTCGTCTTTCAGCGACTGTGCTAAATGTGACGACACCAGCGCGGCAACCTGACGTCGCTGCTCTTCCTGATCGGGCTGATCGAGCGCTATCAGCGCACGTTGCAGTTGTGGGAAGCGATTTTGCAGCTGTTGTTCGAGGCGGGTGCTGAAGACGGGATGGTAACGCACGTTGATTTCGACGATGCCTTCTTCGCGTGCGCGTTTGAGCAGTCGACCGACTTTAATGCGGGAAATACCAAACTTACGCGCAATCTCCTCCTGGGTGATTTCGTCCTGATAATAGGCAACAGCTATTTCCGTCAGCAGCTCGGAGTCCTGAGAAAGCGTGTTTTTTTCCATCCGTAACCTGTCTTTTTGGGTGTTATTTGAAGAAGTTGTGACCGCGCCATGTAGGGTGCGCATTCATGCGCACCTGGTCACCATAAATGGCGACCCTACAAAATGGGGCGAGATCTGACGTTGGCAGGGAGTTATATCATTGATACGACTCGCTTCGCCAGACAACAGCGCCGCGAGTCGATCGAGCATCACGCTTAGCGCTTGATGGCGTCGATTTTCAGCATACGGGCAATCACGATATCCAGCTCTTTCTGATCGAAGATCTGTTTCCAGTCAGGTTTCACAATCTTCTCACGGCCGTATTCCATGGCGATCATGCAGGCATCCGAGAACGGGTTGGTGGCGCGGAACGCCACGGCCAGCGCGATTTGAATATGGCCGTACAACATCGCTTTGGCCGCTTCTTCCGGCACGCCGCTGTGTTTCACGGTTTCGTCCAGCGCTTCTTTCATGAACGCGCCGACCATGCAGGCCACGGTTTCCACCAGCGTGGGTTCCAGATACGCCAGCTGCGTCACGGTTACCCAATGCACTTGCTCCACCGGCCCGTACATCACGCTGATCACCTTGCTCAGCTCGGCTTTCTGCTCATCAGAACCAGTTTCATAGGAAGCCGCCACGTGCTGAATCGCCGCGATACCGCCAAAGGCATCGGCATGTTCTTCTTTGGTGTAACGCTCAAGGAATACCGACGGATGGCAAGGATGCGCCACCGCGTATTCAATGCCATCGCGATGGGCGATCAGATTGGCGTAGGCCGCTGCGGGGTCCAGCGTCAGCAGAATCGCGCCCGCTTTCATCTGTGGCACCACGCCTTCAGAGACTTTGCCCAGCACAATATCCGGCACCGCCAGAATCACCACGTCGCTCAATGGCACCACGGAGGCCGCATCAGAGAGTTCGCGCCCCTGCGCGCTTACCTGCTCTTGCGCCTTAGGTGAGTTCTCACAGTAAAACACCTGGTAATCGCTTTTCTGGAAGTTGGCAGAAATACGCATACCCATTTTGCCGCCCGCGCCAATCACGGTGATGGTTTTCAGTTGCACGCTCATGTTGTTACTCCTGATCTTGTTTACTACGTAAGAATTCAACGGTGCGGCGAGTCCATTCGGCTTCTCGCTCGCAGGTCAGCGCGGCATCGTCCTGCCACGGCAACCAATGTTCGACGATTTGGTTAATGCCTTTATCCGCCGGGCGCACACTGGCGATCATCCGGTCGTAATCCAGCAAGCCTTCGCCCATCGGGCAACCGGCAAAGGTAAAGCCAACCCAGCCATCACGACGCGTGAAGGCAAAGTCTTTGATGTGCAGATTGCCGACGCGTGCGGCGGTGTTGGCAATCACCTGCTCTGGCAATTCGAGTCCGGCGACACAGTTAGCGGGATCGAGACACACGCCGAGCCACGGCGACAGGAACTTGTTGATCACCGACATCATCGCGCCGCTGTTTACCTGCTCGTATGTCTCCAGACAGAGACGCACCTGCTGGCGGGCAAAATCCGGCAACACCGCGCCAATCAGCGCGGCAGCTTCGTCGAGCGAAGGACGGTGATCGGCGGTATAGAACATCGAACGTATCACGCGCGCATCGAGGATTTCCGCCATATGCAGATAACGACGCAGATGCTCGGTACCAAGGCCGCGCGTGCCGAGCTCCAGCGTGATGCCGAGCGCATCGGCCTGCTGACGCAGCGCCAGCAGTTGTGCGTCAGACCAGCTCTCAATCGCCGGGTAGTCGCAGATTTGAAACACCGACACATCGAGATCGGCGGTCTGTTGCAGCATCTGCTCCAGAGTCAGCGGATGAGGTACTTTCGACGACATGCGCCAGAAAAAGGCGTAGGTGCTGAGTCCGATACGGCTCATGAACCGAGCTCCTGAGCCAGCTCGCTGGCTTCATCAATAATTTGTGCCAAGGCTTTGGGATCGTGGGCAAAGCGCCCCAGAAACAGGCCATTGACGTCCGCGCCAAGGCGCTGAATCAGTCCCGGACCCGCGCTGCCGCCGTAGATGATTTTGAGAGTGATGCCGGGCGGCGTGGCGAGCTGCTGCAACCCGGCGCACACTGCGCGGATGTAGCTGTCCGGTGCCGGGTACGGCGCACCAATCGCCCACTGAGGTTCATAGGCAAAGAACACTTCGCCCTTTAAGCCCTGCTGCGCCGAGTCGGCCAGCGCTTCGGCCAGCTGCTGCTGGCACAGCGCGATCGCCTGCTGCGGTTCTGCCTGCACTTCTTCGCCGATGCACAGCACCGGCGTGATACCGTGACGCAGTGACATCGCCACTTTGGCGGCGATTTGCACTTTATCTTCGTGGAAATGACGACGGCGCTCGGCGTGACCAATCTCGGCCAGCGAACAGCCTAACTCCTGCAACATGCTGGCGCTGACTTCGCCGGTCCAGGCACCGTTCTCCGCCTGGCAAACATCCTGGCCGCCGAAGCGTACTGGTGTGTCAGCGAAGATCTCTGCAGCTGCGGGAATAGCCGGATAAGCCGGTAACACAAACAAGCCCACTTCGCCGTTTTTCACCGCAGCATGGTTGGCTAATGCCGCCACGTCGCGACACCATTGCAAGGTTTGCTGGTAGCCGAAGTACATTTTCAAACTGACGCCGAGCCAGATTTTTGGCTGAGACATGCTTCAAGCTCCTTGTTCAGAGGCACTGTGTTCTTTTAGCAGATCGCCGACGGTATTGACGATCAATGCCAGCGAAATCGCTCCGGCATCCGGCGTGCCAACACTTTTTTCTGCCAGCGGACGCGCGCGCCCCATTTTTGGTACCAGCTGTGCGGTGTCCTGCGCGGCTTTATCGGCCACCTGCGCCGCCTTAAGCCAGGCATCGGTTAACGACGCGCCAGCGCTAACCGCTTCGTTGAGGCTGTCGCTAAACGGCACCAGCACATCAACCATGGTTTTATCGCCGACGCGCGCTTTACCAAAGTGCATGATGCCTTCTTTCGCTTCACGTACGCCGGTTGCCACGCGCTGCGCGTCTGGCGTCTGACGATCGCCAAGCGCGGTACCCAACGCGGTAAGCGCCACGCCCCACAATGCGCCCGACGTGCCACCGGCTTTATCGGCCCAGGCATCTGCCGCGCGGCACAGCAAGCTGCCCGCACCTGCACCACGCGCCGCAACTTCACGCGCCTTCTCAACCGCGCCCAGCACGCCGCGCTCCATGCCGATACCGTGATCGCCGTCGCCGGCCACCGCATCGATATCACCAAGACGCTCAGCGTTACGCTGTAACATTTCTGCCACTGCTTCGAGCAGCTGCAGCACGCGTTTCGCGCTCTCTTGCGATTCGGCTGTAGCTGCTGGCAAGGCTTCTTCCGTGCTTTCAACCAGTTCAGCAGCGCTTAACGGCTCGGCCACCAATACGCTGCCTTTACGATACGCAGGCGTATTGGTCGGCGCGCGCCACAAGGTTTCCAGCTGATCGTCTAGCCACATCAGCGTCAGTGACGCACCGGCCATATTGAAGCTGGTGACAAACTCACCGACGTCCGGCTCAACCACCTGCAGCTTAGCCGCCGCCAGCAGTTGCGCGACGCGACGATAGACGACAAACAGCTCTTCATATTTCACCGAGCCCAGCCCGTTGAGGATCACCGCCACGCGCTGACCTTCGGCGTGCGCGATATCGGCTGGCAATTCATTGAGCAAACGCTCCACAAAGATCTCGGCCAGCTCATCCGCGCTTGGCATGTCGGTCTCTTTGATCCCCGGCTCGCCGTGAATGCCAAGTCCCAGCGCCATGCGCCCTTTTTCCACTTCGAACAGCGGATGCGAAGCGCCTGGCAAGCTGCAACCGGAAAACGCCACGCCAAATGTACGCGTGCGGTTATTCGCGTGCTGTGCCAGCTGCAACACCTGTGATAAATCGTGACCCGCTTCAGCTGCGGCGCAGGCGGCTTTGAACACGCAGAGATCGCCTGCCACACCGCGACGCTTCTCCAGCTCATCTTTACCCGCGCTGGAGATATCGTCGGTTACTGCCAGCACTTCACAAGCGATGCCTTCCGCGCGCAGACGCTCGCAGGCCTGGCCGAAGTGCAGCACATCGCCAGCGTAGTTACCGAACATCAGCAATACGCCCGCGCCGTTATGGGCCGCACGCGCCACGTTGTAGATCTGCTGCGCCGACGGCGACGCGAATAAGTTGCCCATCGCCGCGCCGTGCGCCAGGCCTTGTCCAACCAACCCGGCGAACGCCGGATAGTGACCGGACCCGCCGCCCACAATCACCGCCACCGTATTCGGCTGGCTGCGGGTGCTGCGCACCACGCCTCCGGCGACCTGACGGACTTTATCGGCGTTGGCGGCGACAAAGCCTTCGATAAGCTCAGCGGCAAAGGCTGAAGGTTGGTTAAACAGGTACGTCATATTAATGCTCCTGAGCTAAAGAGGTCGGCTGAGACGGCGAGCGACGGCGATTAAGTAACAACATGAGGAACGCGGACAGCAGCATGAATCCACCTACCACAAACATCGGCAAGGCGTAGCTGTTAGTGGCGTCATGCAGTGCGCCGGTGATGTAGCCCGCAGAGAAGCCCGCTACGTTTCCTAAGGTGTTGATCAAGGCAATGGCTGCGGCGGCAGATGCACCGGTCAGGAATTGCGTCGGTAAGGTCCAGAAGTTCGGCAGCGCGGCGAAGATCGAGCTGGCAGTAATCGCAATCACCATGATGGTGGTGAACGGCGAATCCATATACAGCGCCAGCGGCACGCTGATGCCGCCTGCCAGCGCCGGAATGGCGATGTGCCAGGTTTT
>NZ_DAMBSA010000031.1:0-2327 GCF_032054795.1 Pantoea sp. CTOTU49201 | reverse complement strand
GCGACGTGTGGCATCTTTCGACCAGAAGAACATCACCACCGCCGCGATCAGGTACGGCACGCCGGTAATCAGCCCTTTCTGCATCACGTTAAAGGTGGTGCCAAACTGCTGCTGGAAGCCCGCGATGATGGTCGGCAGGAAGAACGCCAGCGCATACAGACCATAAATAAAGCCGAAATAAATCAGGCACAGCATCCACACGCGGCCATTACCCATCACCGAACGCAGGCTGTGTTTTTGATGGCCCTGCTTCTGTTGATGCTCGGCTTCCAGTTCGGTGGTCAGCCAGGTTTTCTCTTCGGCGGTCAGCCACTTGGCCTGACGCGGCGAATCCACCAACCAGAACAGTGCGACGATACCAATCAGAATCGCGGGAATTGAGACACCCATAAACATCACGCGCCAGCCTTCCATACCAAACAGGCCGTGCTGCTGAATCAGTGACGCGGCTAAAGGTGCACCGAACACCACCGTCAGCGGCTGCGCAAGATAGAACAGCGACAGGATTTTGCTGCGATGACGTCCCGGCACCCACATGCTGAGATAGAGAATTGCGCCAGGGAAGAAGCCGGCTTCGGCGATACCCAGCAGCAGACGCAGCGTATACAAGCCTTCCACACTGCTCACCCAGGTGAACAGCAGCGAGACAATGCCCCAGCTGATCATGATGCGCGCCAGCCAGCGACGCGCGCCGAACTTATGCAGCGCGAGGTTGCTTGGCACTTCCAGCAGAATGTAACCAATAAAGAAGATGCCCGACGCCAGGCCAAACTGCAGCGCAGTGAGGCCGAGGTCTTGCGTCATGCCGTTAGGACCGGCAAACGAAATCGCGGTGCGATCGAGGAAGTTGATAAAGAACATCAGCGCCACGAACGGCACTAAGCGCCAGGAGATTTTTCTGATGGTGGATTGTTCCACCGCCGTCATTGTTTGTTGGTTCATAACGCACCTCCACGACGTGCGTGAGTGATCATTTCTTTATGTGGTGTTGACCAAACGCCAAAGGCGCGCTGGCTGCAGGAGTACTGAGAGGTACGGTGTAAATGACACATGTTCGAGTCCTCGATGGGTCTTCTTGTACATTGGTATAGTCATGCGAACATATGAACACTACACGGATAATTGTGCATCTCTCAACTGCAACACGCGAAAGTGTGAGCGGCTTCATGAGATTTGATTTTGGTCAATTTATCGGATTAGTGCGCCCATGCGACGCTGAACAGGCGGTTTAACAGGGTTTTATGAGCAATTCAGACGCGACCCTGAAGGCAATTCATATGAACAACCATTGAACATATGATTGAATTTATGGCAGGCTAACCATGAACATCTTCTCGCCTGCTGAACAAACGTGCAGGCGTCATTGCACACCCTGCTGGAGAACGACGATGAAAACTATCGCAATTGGCGCCGATGATGCGGCTATCGAATTGAAAAATGTGATTAAAAAGCTGCTGGAAGAGAAAGAGTATGTGGTGACGGATTACACCAATGACGCGCAAAACGACCGTCCGATGTACCCGGATGTGGCATTTGCGCTCGCCACCGCCATCCAGAAGAAAGAATTTGAGCGCGGCATTCTGCTGTGCGGCACCGGTATCGGTGTGGCGATTGTAGCCAATAAAGTAGAAGGCGTGCGCGCGGCGCAGTGTCACGACACCTTCTCCGCCGAGCGTGCTCGCAAGAGCAACAATGCGCAGATCATGACCATGGGCGCGCGCGTCATCGGGCCTGAGCTGGCGAAGAACATCGTGAATGCCTGGCTGGCATCGGAGTTTGAAGGTGGCGGCTCAACCGCCAAAGTTGAGAAGATCGGTTACTACGAACAAGTATCTCACGCTAAATAAGCGCCGACGTCGCACCTCTGGAGAACCTTATGTCTACACGCCGGGAAAGAGCCAACGCCATCCGCGCTTTGAGTATGGATGGTGTTCAACAAGCCAATTCGGGACATCCGGGCGCCCCGATGGGCATGGCGGATATCGCTGAAGTCTTGTGGCTCGACTTTTTGCAGCACAATCCACGCAATCCCAACTGGGCTAACCGCGACCGCTTCGTTTTATCGAACGGCCACGGCTCCATGCTGATTTACAGCCTGTTGCACCTGAGCGGTTACGATTTGCCGCTCAGCGAATTAAAAAATTTCCGCCAGCTGCACTCCAAAACGCCGGGGCATCCTGAATACGGCTACACGCCGGGCGTTGAAACCACTACCGGCCCGCTGGGTCAGGGCATCGCCAACGCAGTCGGTTTTGCTATTGCCGAGCGCACGCTGGCGGCGCAGTTCAACCGTCCGGATCATGACATCGTAGACCATAACACCTACG
>NZ_DAMBSA010000030.1:0-20625 GCF_032054795.1 Pantoea sp. CTOTU49201 | reverse complement strand
CGACGTCTCACCACGTTCTGTCCGCGCCAAAAATTCTCTCTGTCAGCTGCCTGTCTCCTGCTGCTGCGCTTAAGCACGTTGTTGAGGTAATGCCTGGCTAAAATCGAAGAAAACGAGGTAAAGATCACTGACAATGCCGAAAAAAGGAAGTAGGATTTAATCCTACTTAGCGGAGTGAAGGTGTTCCAATGAGAACAACACAGCAGATGAGTATCACGCTGCCGAATGAAATGGCGGCACAGGTGAAAGCACGCGTTGCCAGTGGCGAATATGCCTCAGAGAGTGAAGTTATCCGGGAAGGTCTGCGGGCGCTGATGGCTCGTGATAATGCGGTGGAACAATGGCTGCGGGAAAAGGTAGTACCGGCCTGGGAAGCACTGCAACGCGGTGAAACAGAAAGCCTCATTGGTAACGATATCAGGGACAGACTGAAAGCCGAGCACAGGAAGGCGACCGGAGAGTAACCATGGACTACAGGGTAGTATTCGCACCGGAAGCGGAAGAACAACTGGTGGAACTGTATCGGTACATCGCAAATGCGGCGACACCGGAAACGGCTCTGAGCTATACGGAAGGCGTTATCAGTTACTGTGAGTCTCTGGAGCGTTTTCCGCATCGGGGAAATCGCCGGGACGATATCCTGCCAGGGCTGAGAGTTACGAACTATCGCAAGAGAACAATCAACGCCTTTATGGTCCGAGATAAGACAGTGAGTGTTCTGGGTGTATGGCACGGCGGGCAGGATTACGAAAATGATCTGCTTAGCGATGAAGCGGACTGAGTGTCAGTGGCGCAGTAATGGGTTCGTCGGCTCTTTATAAGCATGATGTGTTCTATCCTGGGGTAGAGAGCCTTTGCATGGAGTGAGCAATCGTCTATTGCTTGGCGAATTATCATCTGCCCGGTTCGGTTTTGGTCAGAGTGAGCAAACACAAAATCGGTAACGGGTGCATCAGGTGAAGGGCAGCAGCAATCACAGCGGCAGCACTGATGTAATGCACGGCGGCTGATTATTCATAACAGTGGCAAAAAGCGCATCGGGGCAAAAAACTCTGCTCCCGGAAACGCACCGACAAAAATGTGCTGCAAACTGCTGACTGCACAGGGAAAAGCGGTGAGCGTCGGCTGACTCCGCAACGGAAGATATTGTTGTTGAGAATAATACGCTGACTCTTAAGCAGAACCAGTCACGCGCTCACGAAATGACACAGTGCAGGGGCAATTCTGACTGTGAAAAGAACGTCATTGAAAAGTATAAAAAGCTAAATGCAGAGCAGCATCAGAGTGTTATTGGATGCACAGGCGCTCAGGATTGTGTCAACAAAGCTAATGAAGTTAGCCAATTAATGACGGGTTATGCCAATCGCATAAACGAGTTAATGGCAAGCTAAGTGCAGAAGAACAGTACGAACTTTCAATCCTTCAGGTTACTTCAATTCAGCTGGAAGCGGATAGGTTGGCTGCTATTCACAATGCATTGATGTCGGGGACTCTCCAGAAGCGAAGCAGCTTGCTATAACCTCTCAAAGTGTTATCTGACTCTGTTGTTATAGGATGTAAGGGGACTGTTGTCATGGTATATACAGACCCAACGCTGGGCTATTAAGTAGAGTTTATGGATGCGAATGGTGAAACGTTATATGTTTTAACCGTGTATCCAGATGACATCTAATTGTTGGAGTAATATTATACTTTTATAAAGTAAATCCCGGCCAACTAAATGGGATTTATTTTAAGAACGAGTTTCTACAGCTTAACGTCATTTTAACTTGAGCACACTTGGGCTTGTTGTAATTAGACCCGACGACTGGAGATAGGAGTAAGATTGGTAATGATCATCTTTATATAGAATAGGAAATAAAAATGAAGGCTATTTTGAAAAGTATTTCAAATGACGATTTTGAATTGGATAATTTTCATCCGGAAAATGAGCAGTGTTTTTCTCTCCGGTTGTTATTGCGTATTGGAGGTGAAGATAGCTCTGGGGCAGACAACTTTGATCTCCGTATATGCACCCCGGAATGGCTCTGCAAGCACCTCTGGCTTCCGGAACTGATACGGCATACGCTTCTGGTACGTAAATACGATCTGGATGAAATTAAAAAAAACATCACAGGCTATATCGATCGGTGTGAAGGCAATGACTGGATGGAGATAGCACAAAAGCTCTCTCACTTTTTTGCTTGGGAATATGAAGACTATCAGTCTTAAATAAAATATCTCGAGGAATCGCGTCAAGATCGTTTTACCAGCCACTTACTCATTAGTAAGCCGGATAATCACTTATCTGAACGGTGAATATCCAAGGCAGCTGGCCGGTGGTAAATGGCCGCCAGCCAGAGCAGCGCTAAAGGCAACGGCAGCAGCGTTACCCACCACAACAGCGAAGTGACGGCAGCGGGCGACCTGACGGTGAAAGCGGGTCAGGGCGTCACGCTCAACGGCGCCAACCTGAACGGCAACCACGTGGACCTGGATGCAGGGCAGCGCCAGCATGAGCGGCAGCAAGATCTACAACGATTTTGATTTTGTACAGCAGCAGAGCGGCATCAGCGCGGGTGACGGTGGCTACAACATTTACGTCGGCAACCACACGCAGCTGGATGGCGCGGTCATTGCCTCCTCGGCGACGCCGGACAAAAACCACCTCAGCACCGGCACGCTCGGCTGGACGGATATTGAAAACCACGCTAACTCAGGCGCCAACGGCTTCAGCGTCGCCGTCAGCGGCAGCATGGGGAAACCACCACGCCGGCGTCTGACAGCTACATCAACAACATTCCGAAATCCGGGGAGCCCCAGCCGTCGGGTGGCAACTCGCTGCCTGTGGCCACGCTGCAGCAGACAAAGGACCGCGCAAGTTCGAGGACTTACAGCGCCATCTCACCTGGCACCATTGAGATCCGCAATCCAAAGCGAATGAAATGGGTGAACTGCAGACGGAGTATGCTAACCGTCTAAATGCTCTGGGAGAAAAAGCCAGGGAAAATGGTGGCTTGGATGCGGAAGACCGGCAAGAATGGATATACCTTAATGGTGTCCTACCCTCGCTGGAAGCTGATAGATCGGCAGCTATTAGGAATGCACTGGCATCAGGTGAATCGGCTGAAGCGAAACAGCTTGCCATAAATGAACTGGCTCAGGTGGTCGGGACAAGTGCAGCGGGGATTGCTGCAAGGATTGGTAAAAATAAAGGTGGTTCTCAGGCAACGAATAAGATTGAAACTATACTTCAGGCTGAGAAAAACTGGGAAACTGCCCGTAATAAAGCCATTGATATCGCGGGTAATTTAGGGCTCGACTCCAAAGCAGTTATTGGCCGACTGGAACTTAGTGGAAGAAATGGCAAAGTGATTGGGCGCCAATCAAATGATGGCAAAGTCGGTTGGCGAGTTGATTACGATCCTGATAAAGGAACGCATATTAATATTTGGGATTACTCTCTTGGTAAAGGTCCAGGTAAAGCAGTTAAACAAGTGATTCCCTTTGAAGGTAATGAAAAATCTTTTGAAACCATACTTAAACAGTTGAATAGGTAGTGTTAAAAATGACTATGTTTGATGAGTGCAGAGAAGCCCTGGGTTCGAGCTTTTACATGGTTCAGAAAGATAGTGAGAAAGAAGCGATTAACATTTTGCATGGCTTTCCTTTAGTAGGAGGGAGCATTTCATGGACTGAAATTGAGCATGTGGATTTATTTGAACCATATGAGATTTTGAATTTTTCAGGGTTGGCTGAAGATATGATTTATGTTTTGGCAGATGATGCTAGCATTCCCATATTCGCAACTAAGATTTCATCTTTCATTGAAAATATATATGATGTCATTTCACTTTCACCAAGGATCTTAATTTTTAATGATAAAGTAATTATTCAGCCACTTTTCCCTGATGATAAAATTAGACTCGGATTTAAAAAAACATCATCATTGGCTAATCTTCACCTCTAAATAAAAAGGATTTTTTAATGAATTTGGTGGCTGACCATAAAAAAATCCATGACTTCTTATTTAATGGTGAAGTCGATATTGCTGTATTCGTCTTAGATGGAAAGCATTACTATGTAATTGATAGTAAAGACAATTACTGTATAGATGTTAGACCAGAATATGATGCTTATATCCAGAATGGATGGTTGAAACCTGAACAACGTGATGATGCGTTAAACTCATTCAGGGGAGGGATCCCCTTGCTTGATAAAAATAATTTTTTTGAGTACATAAAAATAGCTGATGTAAAGTGCTTCACAAAATCATGGATGCATGCTTTTTTTATACACAACAAAACCAAAGAGGATTTATGTTCGTTCTATTCATATGTTGAATATTTTCTTTCAACCTCTAATGAAAAAGTTAGCCTTGAGTGGGATGAATGGAGATTACGGCTACCCAAAGTTTACATAAATTTTGATAAGAAAATTTATCAACATACTGATTGGGATAGAGATCATGAAAATCTGGTGCCATCGAATTGGAGCTTTCAAAAAAACAATATGTTTGGACTGCTCGTTCCCGATAAAGAGCAATATTGGATTATTGACGGAATGAATTTCTGGAAATTAAAAATTTAAAGAAATCATGTCTCGTTCAAACGTAAAAATAATTTCTCGATATTCATAAGAATTAATAATAAAAGGTATGGGGATCACCTCAATAGCACTGTGAGTGCCGCACCACCAATTGGTTAAACAATTGGGAAAAAATCCAAGTGATCCGAATTCATCACGGTTACAAATGGTTATAATAATGCCCAAGTGCTACCTAGAGAGCAAAATCGGCAGAAATTAAATAAAGGGTAAGCTAATTATTATTAAATTTGTAATCAAATAAGCAGCGATTAAACCGCACCCGCCGTACCTTCAAAAAACGCCACCAGCAATTGCCATAAATGCTGCGCGGCGGGCGTGAAGCGGTGGTCGGCGCTGCGTAATAAGTGGCATTGGCTTTCGCGGGCGATGCGATGGTGAATCGGCACGGCGACTAAGTTCTTGGCGATGAGGTCGTCTTCAACCACTTTGGCGGTCATAAACGCGATGCCCATGCCGGCCTGGCTCAAGGCGATGGCGCTGGAAAACAGATTACAGCTATAAGCCGGGCTGAATATAAATCCTTCCTGACTGAACATGGCATTCATATAACTTTGAATGCCAAAATTTTTGTCCATACCAATCAACGAATAATTAACCAGTTCGGCCACTTCAATTTGCGGGAATTCCGCGATTGGGTGTTGGCTGTGCACCACCGCACAGATGGGTCCGCGGTGAAAACTCAAACACTTCAGGCCGGGAGGGCCAATCGGGCCAAAACCCACCGCCATATCAACGTCGCCTTTGGCAATTAGCGACACGGTGGTTTGCATATCGCCCGACAGGATATCGATAAACACGTCGGGATAAGTTCGCGAAAACGGCTGCAATACATGCCTGACGACTTCATCCACCATGCCCTGACCGACGCGTAATTTGATCGAGCCACCGCGTTTATGGCGTAGATCTTTTAATTGACGATCCAACTGGCTGCGGCGCTGATGGGTGTGCGCGTAATCTTCAGCCAATAACTTGCCGGCTTCGGTCAGCACCACATTGCGGCCACGTCGCTCCAGCAGCGGCAACTGCATCTCCCGCGCCAGTTGCGATAACTGACGGCTGATGGCGGCGGGATCAACATCCAGGGCTTCCGCCGCGCGACGAATACCGCCGTAATTGCCCACTTCATACAGATACCTTATGGATTTTTCTGGATAGAGCAGCATCGCCATAGGTTTTTCCTATCTGTTGATCTGAGGTCAACAATAATAACCTTTTATCTCCATTTTTTAAGCGCATTTTTATCTCCATACTCGAAGATTCACTATGCGAGGGCAGTACAAATGAAAACTATAAAAAATTACCTGCAACAACATGCCGATGAAATTCTTCTGGATATCAAGGAATTGGTCGCAGCGGAATCTCCATCAATGAACAAAGCCGCCGTGGATCGTTGTGGCGAAGTCTTACAAGCGCTGTTTGCCAAACGTTTGGGCGTGGCAGCAGAGATTGATGAGCAGCCGCACTACGGTAATCATTTGAAGTTCACGCTGGGAAGCGGTGATGAGCAAACCGTGTTACTCGGGCATTTCGATACCGTCTGGGATGAAGGCGAGTTGGTGATGCGTGAAGAAGACGGCAAGCTTTACGGTCCTGGCGTGCTGGATATGAAGGCCGGTCTGGTGCAGGCCATCTGGGCGGTACGCGCGTTACAACAGCACGACTTGCTGGCGGGCAAACGCATCGTGTTTCTCTGCGGCAGCGATGAGGAAGTCGGTAGCCCAAGCTCCAGCGCCTGGTTATCGCAGCACGCGCTGGGATCGGCGCAAGTGCTGGTAGTTGAGCCTGCGGTAGCGGGATCGGGCGCACTGAAAACAGCGCGCAAAGGTACCGGACAATATGAAATCACCATTAACGGATTAGCAGCGCACGCTGGGAACAATCCCGAAGAGGGCATCAGCGCGGTACAAGAAATGGCGCATCAGATCATGTTCTTGCACAGCCTAAATGCGCCAGAACGCGGCACCACCGTCAACGTGGGAATCGCGCGTGGCGGCAACCGCATCAATGTGGTGGCGGATAAAGCGGTGTTAGGCATTGATACGCGCGTTACCAGCGAAGCAGAAGCCGAGCGCATTCACGCCGAGATCAGCCAGATCACGCCACATTTAGCTGGCATCACGCTGGATATTAGCGGCGCACAATCACGTCCGCCAATGCGACAAACACCGGAATCATTGGTGTTGATGAAGCGTGCGCAGCAGGTTGCCGAGCAGTTAGGCTTTACCGTGGAAGGCAAAGCGGTTGGCGGCGGCAGCGACGGCAATTTCACTGCCGCTCTGGGCATTCCAACTTTGGATGGTTTGGGCGCAACCGGCGCGGGTATTCATGCACGTCATGAACATATCATTATTGCCGATATTGCTCCGCGCGCGGCGCTGGTGGCGGGCTTGATCCTCGGAGGTGATGCGCATGTCTCAGGTTAATGTGGAGAAAAATACGCTGCGCCAACCGCCAGCAGCAAAAACCGAGCAAAGTCCTTATCTGCTGCTGTTTATTATTTTGGTGCTGGCGGCAGTGGCGACCTGGATTATTCCGGCGGGCAAGTTTGATCATGAAACCCGGAATGGCATTACTTTCGCCATCAAGGGAAGTTTGCATGAAGTCGCGCGTTCGGGCGTTTATCCCGGCGAAATCTTTATGGCGATTGTACAAGGGGTGATCAAAGCCGCGCCGATCATTTTCCTGATTTTGTTTACCGGCGGGTTATTAGCGGTTATCGAATCGACGGGTGCTATTGCTACGGCGCTTAATTCTCTGTCGCGCAGTACCAAAATTAGCGATACGCGCATTATCATTATTTTTGGTGTGATATTCGCCATTCTCGGCACCACTGGCGTGGTGCAAAACTCGGTAGTGGCGTTTGTGCCGATTGGTTTATTAGTGGCGCGTTCGTTAGGTTTATCGCCAATGATTGGTATGGCATTGGTGTATTTAACCTGTGCCGCCGGTTTTAACGTTGCGGTATTAGGTCCAGCCACTACCGGCTTAACCCAACATCTGGCGCAGTTACCGCTGTTCTCCGGCATGTTGTTGCGCGGCATCACCTGTTTATTGTTCGTGTTAACGGTGATGACCTATTTGATTATCTCGGTGAAACGCGCGCGGAATAATGGTGAAGTGCGAATAGAACAAACTGCGCAGAATGATGAATCACTGGCGATTACTGGTCGGCATAAACTGATTCTGATCACCTGCGCCGCAACGTTGATTGTATTTATGATTGGCACGGTGCAATTGCATTGGGCCACCAATGAAATGTCGGCGATGTTTATAATTCTGTCGATTATGGTCGGCATGACTGGTCGCATGTCGGGTTCTGCCATTGCCAACACCTTCCTTACGGGTTGCTCGCAATTGGTAAAAGGCGGCTTCATTGTGGGTATGGCTGGCGCGATTTCCGTGGTGCTGCAACAGGGCAATATTCTTGATCCGATTGTTGGCTTCCTGTCTGATTTACTGGCGCCGGTTCATCCCGCCATTGCGGCGGTGGGCATGTTTATCAGCGCGGCGTTGATGCATTTCGGTATTTCATCCGGTTCCGGTGAATCCGCTTTGCTGATCCCGATCTTCTCGCCGCTCGGCGATAACCTCGGTTTAACCCGTCAGGTGACGGTGCAAACGGTGTTGCTGGGTGAAGGTATCGTCAACTCCATCAGCCCAACGTCTGGCGTGTTAATGGCAGCATTGGCCACCGCCAATATCTCTTTCGGCAAATGGATTAAATTCGTTGCGCCGGTAGTGGCGATTTGGTTTGCCATTTGTGTTGTCACCTTATTAATTGGTGTGGCGATCAACTGGGGACCATTCTAATAAATCGTAAGAAGCCACTTAATGGTGGCTTCTTATTTTTATAGTGTTGTTAACACGATCAACATCCTTTCCGCTATTTCAGTCCCACGAATAATTGTATTCAATCCCCGACCTTTTCTTAAAGTTATCTAATCATCGCCATTTGGCTTAAGTCGCACTGGAACTGTCTCGCGTAAAGTGATGTTATTGCCGCGTCGCAGAGTTTCTTTACGTTCAATTACACAAATTAATATTAGCCAAACCCATTGCTGGCGATGTCTTTACGCATCGCGGCAGCGTTGCATGCTTCTCTGGAGTGAACGATGATGTTTCGATTGCATCCGCTGTTTATTAGCCTTATTGCCGCTTACGGTGTGTTTAATCCGGCTTCGCCAGTTTGGGCGGCGACCCTTCAGCCTTTTACGCCGGAATTAAATGACAACCGCGCCGGGGTGTTTTGTATTTGTAATGGCTCTACCCAAACATTAAGTGGTAATCAGCGTTTTGCGCCCGGTCAGGACGGCGGTGGCACCATATCCATCGGACAATTGCTCAGCAGCGGCAGAATTATTTCGTATTCCTGGCAAGATTCAGGTCGCGTCGATCTGGGCGCGCAGAATTATGTGATTAACGTGCCGGACGCCAATGGCAGCGGCAATAATAGCGTGCAGGTATATAATTCCGCCGCGATTAGCGCCATTGAAACCAATACCTTGCCGAATTTTTATAACGTTAATAATGGGCAATATATCAACGCGCGCGTGGCGCAGGTCAGCAATGGCACCATCAATGTTGATATCGGGCAGAAAGGCGCTGCGACCACCGCCAGCACCAACGGCTGGTCGATGGCGGCAAAACAGAGCGAGTTATTTACCGCCAGCGGCAGCGGCACCATGAACTGGAACTCCGCCAACCGCATCTCATTTTTTGGCTCCTACACGCCTTACACCTATCAACTCGGGCAATGGTTCGACAATGTGGTTTCCTGGCGCGGCGCGTTTAGCGTCACTACGCTGGACAACGCCACCACTTCATTCAACGTGTCCAACGTCAGCAGCTTGCAGAGCTACAACAATTGGCTGATTGAGCAATTGCAAAACGGCAACTTGGCCGCCGACAGCTACAGCAGCGAGTTCAATAAAGCGCTCTCCTTACGCAGCGATGTCATCGCCTATGTGATTGATGCCGACGAATACTACGACGAAGTGACGCAGCCGATTGGCGAGCGCATTGTGT
Source organism: Pantoea sp. CTOTU49201 (assembly GCF_032054795.1). Lineage (NCBI taxonomy): Bacteria > Pseudomonadati > Pseudomonadota > Gammaproteobacteria > Enterobacterales > Erwiniaceae > Pantoea > Pantoea sp. CTOTU49201. The sequence goes on along the minus strand of NZ_DAMBSA010000030.1, from coordinate 11,013 downwards.
TAAGCGCCGATGGCCCTAATGCCAGGGCAACCATTGGTAGCAGCGGCGTTCTGGAAGTGGTAAACGCCAGCAGCGCGGCGATGCGTGCCAGCAACGGCGCGACGGCGGTAATTGACGGCAAACTGGCCAGCGTTGGCAGCAACGCACTGGAACTGTTGAACGGCAGCACCGGCATTAACAACGGCGTCATCAACAGCGGCTTTTTCAATAATGCCGATGGCAACGGCGTTGATGCTTCGACGGTTGGCGCGGGCGGCACCGGCGTGTATGCCAACGGTGGCAGCCGCTTTACCAATAATGGCGTGATTAATACCGCGATTAACAGCACCGGCATCCGGCTTGAGGATGCCAGCGGTGAGAATAACGGCACCATCAATGTGAAAGGCAAGGGCGCGACGGGCGTTGCCGTTTCTGGCAGCCAGGCCAATTTTGCCCAGAACGGCAGAATCAATTTGTATGGCGAAAATGCGGTTGGTGTTGATGTGCGCGACGACGCCAGATTAACCATCAGCGATGCCAGTTCACTGAATTTCTACGCGCCGAATCAAACCGGTTATCAAGCCACCAACTATGCGCACATCGATAGCAACGGCGGCAGTTATGATGTCGCCACGCCGGGTTCAGCGCTGTATCGCCTGAGTGATGGTGTGATCTTCAATCCGGTGGTGGCTGCCGATGTGACGTTGAGCGGTGCTAACACGCGCGGCATTGTCGCGTCAGGAGCCGGTTCAAGATTATACGGTACCACCTTATACGGCACCGACAGCTATCACGTTAATGGCGAAGGGGCGATTGCGGTGCAGAGCTCGGAGGGTGCAGACGTGACCATCACCAACCCGATTGAGCTGAATGGCAACAATACCATTGCGGGCACCGGGCAAGGCGGATTCTTCGCCAACGTGGCGCCGATCACCGGCAACGGAGCCAACGCTACTGCCTTTGATATCAGCGATGGTGTGATCTATCAGTCAACGCCGCGCGGCACCATAAATCTCAGCGGGCCAAACAGCATCGGCGTACGCATTCGCGGCGGCGGAAATATCTTTGACGGATCCAGCACCAACATTGCGTCGGGCGTCGCGCTGGACACCGCTGAAGGTAATACCGTTTATTGGACCGATCACAGCGGATTGAGTGCGGGCGGCATCGCCGCAGTGCGCGTTGGCAATAACGGCGGGCTGACGATAAATGGCGATACTGCCGGGCCGAATTTTTACTACAGCACCATCAACGCCAATGCGGGTGCAGACACCATTTTGCTGGATAAAGGCGCAGCATCGTTAACCGCCAGCAATATCGGACTCTACAATTCCGGCGGCGGCACTGTACTGAACAACCGCGCGGAAACCAGCAATATTTCGCTGCAAGATGTCGGGATGAATACCGATGGCGGCACCTTGATTCGCTCCGCGACCTCATTCGATCCCAACGGTTATATGCTGGGTACGGTGAGTGGCGCAGGCGCGACGGGCTACGTGTTCAGCAAAGAAGATGGTTCCACCACTAGCAACGATTTGATCATCCCACAAGGTTACAGCTTCTTTGTCTATGGCCCGGCAACTGGCGTGCGTGCCAACACCACCGGGCGGGTGATCGCCAACGGTAATATCATCGTTAACAGTTCTGATGGCGGCTCGGCGATTGTCACCAGCACCGCCAGCGAGGTGATCAACCGTGGCACCATCGTTTCGCTCAGCCTGGTTTCGCCAATTATCGATCTGCGTGGCGGCAACTCGGTATTTATCAATGAAGGCAACGTCACCGCGCCTTACCCGGAAACGGTAGTGGTCGCGGGTGGTGCGACCAATGACCAGATTGCGCTGGTCGATGGCAACGTGGTGGGCGATGTGAACACCGGCAACGGTACCGACGTGGTCGAACTCACCGGCGGAACCATTGACGGCAGCGTAACGATGGGAACCGGTGCTAACAATGTGGCGACGATTGCCAACGTCAGCCTGGCAAACACGCGCCACATTACCACCGCAGGCGGCAGTGGCAGCACGCTGAATTTTAGCGAGATCAACGCGCGCGGGGGTTCGTTCAATAACGATGATCTGACGCGCGGCGTCAACCTCGGCGCGGGCTGGAGCACCATCAACTTCTACAACACGCAATTTACCCTTACCGACAATCTGAAGCTGGCGCACAGCACCATCAATGTAGATAGCGGCTCAACGCTGTTTGTCGGCGATCAGGTCAATCCGGTGTTGTCGGGCGAAACCGATGATTCGCTGGTGGTGAATAACGCCGGTACGTTGGATCTCACCAACGGCGGCGGCGCGGCGGGCAACACGTTGACCATCAACGGTGATTTGGCGTCGGCGGGCGGCAAGCTGGCGTTGCGGACGCAGGGCACGCAAAGCGACACGTTACGCGTTAACGGCAACGTTACCGGCACTACCTTTATCAATGATGCGCTGAGTGCTGCCACGCTGGCGGATAGTAATCGAGATGGTGTGATCTCCGCCAATGAAGGTGTTTCTCTGGTGCAGGTTGCTGGTAGCGCCAGCGCCAATAGCTTTGCGCTGCAACGAGGTTATGTCGCCGCAGGGCCGTGGCAATACGGGCTTTACAGCTTTGCTCCCGCGAATGGCAATACAACCTGGGATTATCGTCTGGCTAATAACTACGTTTGTGAGGATGGTTCCCTTTGCCAGCCGCAGACAGCAGGCAGCGGCGCGGTGCGCCCGGCGGTCATTCCACAGCTTCCTTCGTACATTTCGGCGCCGGTCGGATTGGCGTATTACACCCTGGCAACCATGGGTGATTTGCATCAACGCCTGGGCGAATTGCGGCAGAATCCAGACGGATCAGCGGAAATGTTCATCCGTTATTCCGGCTCAAACCAGAAGTACAAAACTAACCTTGATACGGCGCATTACGGTTACGACTTTGACCTCGATTACAGTGCGGTGCAGTTCGGCGGCAACCTACTGCGATTGGACGGCGAGCAAGACAGCCTGCGGGGCGGCCTGGCTTACACGCGCGGCAATGCACGCATCCGACCGAATGCAGCTGATGGTTACAGCTCAACCGATTTCGACAGCGACAGCCTGGCAATTTACGGCACCTGGCAGCGCGAAAGTGGCTTCTATCTGGATGGCGCGCTTTCTCTCGATTGGCATCGTGGCGACACCGATATCGCGCGACAGAAAGAGGTGGCGAAGTTGAAAGGCAAAGGCTGGACCGCATCGCTGGAGAGTGGTTATCCGTTCCAGCTGGCGAACGGCATTCGTCTTGAGCCGCAAGCGCAACTGCTGCATCTGCATTTGAAGATGGATGACTTCACCGACGACGATCAAACCAAAGTCTCTTACGACGATTATGACCAAACCATTGGCCGCGTCGGCGCACGTCTGGCGCGTACCTGGCAAGACAGCGGCAGCGGGCAATATACGCCGTATCTGCGCACTAACTACTATCGCGGTTGGGGCGGCACGGCGAAAGTGAATGTCGGTGCCAGCAACAGCGACGTCAGCGAGAGCTTCAACAGCGGCAAGTTCGGCCAGATGTGGGATGCCGGCATCGGCGGCAATGCGGCTTTCACCAATAATGTCTCACTGTATGCCGAAGCCAATTATCGCAAAGAAATCGACGGCAACGGCGTGCAAGGCTGGAATTACAACGCGGGCGTACGCTGGGTGTTTTGATAAAACGGTTACCCTCACAAGCCTGCCGGTTTAGTTGACGGCGGGCTTTTTTACATGTTGCGAGCGCGGTAAAATTGACAACCTACCAATGGTAAGTTACTACTAGTAGCTTAATCATGACGGAGGTTGTCGCTATGCATGCTCTGATTGTTACTGCTCATCCAGATCCCAACTCCTATACTCATCACCTTGTTTCTCAGGTGGCACAAGGTATTGCTGCTGGCGGCCACAGCTATGAAATTGCCGATCTGGCGGCGGAGCAGTTTGATCCGCGCTTCAATCAGGCCGATGTTGATCAGTTCAAAAGTGCTGCGCCGTCGCCTGCCGATGTTGTGGCTGAACAGCAACGTCTGGATCGCGCCGATGCGCTGGTGCTGGTTTATCCGATTTACTGGTGGTCGTTCCCGGCGCAGCTCAAAGGCTGGATCGATCGCGTTTTCACCCAAGGTTGGGCGTACGATGATGACGGCCAAACCGTGGTGAAAAAGCTCGGCCATTTGCAGGTGCATCTGCTGGCGCTGGGCGCGGCAAGTCAGCGCACCTATGTGCGTCGCGGCTATTTCAGCAGCATGCGTACACAAATTGACGAAGGGATATTTGGCTACTGCGGCGCGCCGGTGCTGACCAGCGAATTGCTACTGCCAAGCGATGAAAATTATCCCGACGCGCATTACACGCTGGCCCATCAACTTGGACAGCGACTTTTTAACCTGAAGGAATCGGCATGAATCAACCCACTCGCCAGCGCCTGTCGCATCAGGCACGTCGTCAGCAACTGATTGGCGTGGCGTGGAATCTGGTGCGCGAGCAGGGCAGCGATGCGCTGACGTTAGGGCGCGTGGCGGAAGAGGCGGGCGTCAGTAAACCGGTGGTCTACGATCATTTTGGTACGCGCCACGGTCTGCTCGCGGCGCTGTATGAAGATTTCGATCTGCGCCAGAACGCGATTATCGAGGCGGCAATGAATGCCGCCGGTGCCAGCCTTGTTGAGCGGGCTAACGTGGTGGCGTCGAGTTACGTTGATTGCGTGTTGACGCAGGGACGTGAAATCCCTGATGTGCTGTCAGCGCTTGATAGCTCGCCGGAGCTGGCGGAAGTGAAGCGCAAGTACCAGCTCGATTTTATTGAAAAATTTCGTGGCTGGTTTGCTGAAGCAACGCTGCCGCAAGCCAGTATGTGGGGAATGTTAGGCGCTGCCGATGCGATTTCTAATGCGGTGGTAGGTGGCGATATCAGCCAGCAGCAAGGATTAGCGGAACTTCAGGCGCTGATTCTGGCGCTGGTGGATCGTCACCAGTAACCGAACAGGAGCAACAGATGTCATTATGCGAGATTGATACCGCTTGCTGGCAACAACTGGAAACCGGCGCACGCGAGCCTGATTCTGGGTTTCACTTCTTAACGCTCGCATCCGTTGATCTACAGGGCAAGCCGCAGGCGAGAACGCTGGTGCTGCGCGCGGTTGACCGCATACAACGCACGCTGGAGTTTCACACTGATATGCGCAGCGCGAAATGGCAGGCGCTGGCGGTGAATCCAGAGGTTTCGGTGTTGGGTTACAGCGCGAAAACTCAACTGCGGTTGCAAGGCACGGTCGAATTGCACGCCGCGCACAGCGCAGTAGCTGAAGCGGCGTGGCAACGATTATCGCACCGCACGCAGCAAACCTATGCTGGCGCTGCGCCGGGAAGCGATATTGGCAGCCCATCCAGCAACATAGGCAACGCTGAGGATAATTTCGGCGTCTTGATTATCCAAATTAACCAGCTGGATTGGTGCCTGCTAGCGCGCGAAAACAATCAAAGAGCGTTACTGAATTACCGCTCAGACGGAGCACTCACCAGCAGCAAATGGGTGCATCCGTAGCTAAGGCGTACATTGTTCCTGCGCCTTGCGACGAACGTTAAACAGCAGATAACTCGCCAGCGCCAATCCCCACACGCCCGCCGCGCCATACAACAACACGCCGGAAAAACCGTCGGTCAGCACCTGCGCGGCAATAGCGTGGGTCAGTGAAACCTCGCCGCCGCCAGCGATGCGCTCGGCCAGCGCCTGCACATCATTTTCACCCGGCATAAGACGTTGCAGACTCGCCGCAATGCCTGCCACCAGCAAGCTGCCCATCAGCGCGATATTAATGGCAAGCGTAATCAGGCGCGCGCTGATATCGATGCCAGACGCCATACCAACGCGATTACCCGGCACCGATCCGGTTGTGGTGTTGGTGACTGGCGTGTTGGTCAGCCCGAGCGCGATGCCAGAGAGCAGCGCGCCCGGCAGTAAACTCATCTGCTGCGCGGCGGCAAACTTCATCAGCATAAAGCCCGCGCCAATGGTGAATAATCCCAGCGGGATCATGCGCGCCGCGCCAAAGCGCACCACCAATTTCTCGCCAAGCGGCGGCATCAGCAAGGTCGGCAAAGTGTAAGCCAGCAGCGCCAAACCGGTTGCCATGCTGCTGTAGCCAAGCCCGCTCTGATAATAGACCGGCAGATAAATCATCAGCGGCCAGAAGCTGAAGTTCATGCCAATCGAGCCCATTAGCGCCCCGGAAAAGGCGCGGATGCGGAACACCGAGAAATCAAACATCGGGTGTGGATGACGCTTCTCAACCCATACAAACAGCAGCGCGCTGAGCAGCGTAACCAGCAAAATAAGCTGTGCCGCCATGCTGCTCCAGCCGAGACTGCTGCCCTGCGTGATGAGGTAGGTTGCGCCGACCACGCTAATCGACAAAGTGATCAGGCCGCCAAGATCGAGCTTTTTGGCTTCAGAGTCACGTGATTCCACCACATTTTTCAGCGCGAGGATCAGCGTCAGCAACGCGATAAAGCCGTGCACCAGAAACACCCATTGCCAGCTAAACCAGGCGACCAGCATGCCGCCGATGATCGGGCCGAATCCCAGCCCAAAACCAAAGGTAATGCCCCACGCGGCGAACGCACGACTGCGCGCTTTTCCCTGTGGAAACTGGAATGACAAAATGGCGATCAGGCAGGTTAACATTGCGCCACCGCTTAATCCTTGCAGCAAACGTCCGACGATCAGCCACCACGCATTTCCCGCCAGCCCGCACATCACCGACGTTACGCCGAAGGCGATAATGCTGATGATGAAGATACGTTTGCGTCCATAAGTGTCTGCAAGCGTGCCGGTTGCCATTAATACGGCGGTGCAAGCCAGCGTGTAGGCGTTCATGATCCACTGCAGCTCGCGGAAACTGGCGTGCATCTCTTTTTCCAGCACCGGCAAAATCACCGGTACACTCGATATCTCCAGCCCCGACATCAGTGCGGCCAGACAAACCGCCATCAGCGCCAACATGTTCTTCATACTCATTCCCTGCGATACGTTAAGAGCGTGCCAGCATGAAAGATTGGCGTGACAGTGGAAATCTGCCCGCATGCCATATATCGTCAAGATCGTGCCAATTTCTCCGGTGACCTTTAATGCAAATGATTGCTCCGTTACATGCCCGTTCGCCTGCACCCTTCAACCGTCGCATGGTTCTGCTGGCGTATGAATGCCTGTGTACCTTTGAATTCGGCACGGCGGTTGAGGCCTTTGGGCGCGTCGACGACGAGTTCGGCCAGCCTTTATATGATTTGAGCGTGGCGTCGGTAGAAGAGGGCGTGTTCGGCGCGCAAGGCGGCTTGCGATTGGTGGTCGACGGCGGACTTGAGCTGCTGGACGAGGCGGGCACCATCGTGATTCCCGGCTGGCGCAGCGTGCATGAACCGGCATCGGATGCGCTTATCGCTGCATTACAAAAAGCACACCGCAACGGCACGCGTATCGTTTCGATCTGCGCAGGCAGTTTCGTGTTGGGCGCTGCCGGTTTGCTGGATGGTAAACGCGCTACCGCACACTGGAACAGCACCGAGATTCTGGCGCAACGCTTCCCGCAGGTGCAGGTTGAACATGGCATGATTTATGTCGATGAGGGCAGCATCATTACATCAGCGGGTGGCGCAGCGGGCGTGGATTTGTGTCTGCATCTGATTCGTCGCGATTATGGCATCGAAGTGGCAAACCGCACCGCGCGCCGTATGGTGACGCCGCCGCTGCGTGAAGGGAACCAGGCGCAGCTGATTCAGCAGCCAGTGCCGCAGCGTGCGGCAAAGAATCTTTCGCCGCTGCTCGATGATTTACGCAATCACCTCAATACGCCGCTGGTGATTGATCAGCTCGCCAGACAAGCCGGCATGAGCCGCCGCACTTTTTTGCGCCGCTTCCATGACGCTACCGGCACCACGCCGGGAGAATGGATGTTGAGCGTACGGCTGGAAAAAGCCTGCGCACTGCTGGAGAGCGGCAAGCTGAGCATTGATCAGGTTGCCGAGCAGGCGGGCTTTGGATCGCCGGAAACCTTGCGCCATCACTTCAGACAGCGGCTGAATACCACGCCGACGCATTGGCGCAAGGCATTTAACGAAAGAGGGATAACGCTTTAATTCTGCCAGGTGCGCATAAATGCTCACCCTACGAAAACCTGTCACCATTCATGGCGACCGTTTTATATTTAATTTCCGCGATAAGTCGAATAACCAAACGGACTCAACAGCAGCGGAATATGGTAATGCTCACCGTTGCTTTCCATATTGAACTCGACCGGAATTTCCGGGAAGAAGGTTTTCTGATTGTTCATTTTGTAATAATCACCGGTTTTAAATACTACGCGATAGCTGCCTGCGCTGGCGGTTTTATCTTCCGGGAATAACGCGCTGATTCTGCCATTGCTGTCGGTTTTGCCGCTGGCTAATTTCACCCAGTTATTATTCTGTTTCTGATCGAGTTCAACCTCAATACCCGCTGTCGGTGAGCCTGTCTGCAGGTTCAATACATGCACGCTGAGCGGATTTTTTGGTGCTGCCGGTTGTGCTGCTCCCGCTGACAGGCTGGTAGCAATCAGGATAGCGCTGACTGAGGTAAAGAGAGTTTTCATTAAAATATCCATTTTTAGCAAGTGAATGTGCTGCAATGGTAGAGTCTTAAATATCAAAAGCGTAATCCATAAGACTAAATGTGAAATTTCCCAGATTAAAATAATCGGCGCACCAAATATGCTGAAAATATGAACGGCGCTGGTGATCATTACGCCATGTTTTCCGCCGTCACAATACGTAATTCAACGCGTCCATCCTGATAAATATCTGGCTGATAACCGGTCTCAAGATGGCGAATTAATAAATCGGTGGAGATCACCGCATGCTGGCGTGCATTTTGATCAAGCGTGTAGGACAACGTTCCCTGTTGTAGCAGCAGGCGCGTGACATCATAGAGTTCGTGGGTGATATAACAGCAATCAGCGAGCTGCTGTTGCTGCAATAACGCACTTATATCGCTGTTGTTATCACCAGAATTATATAAGCCAACCACGTTGTCTGCTTGCAGCAGTGTTTGCTTAAGCAGGGCACGAATTTTATGACGCTCATCTTCTCCGGCCAACACTTCACGTAAGCGCAGCCAGGGAGCACGTTGTGTCAGTGCATCGCGAAAACCAGCAATACGTTGAATATGCGCGCTGAAATCAAAACGACCGCTGACCATAATGACATCACCCGGCGTTTTCATGCTTTTACTCATCAGTAAACCGGCGGTTCTTCCGGCCTGATATTGATTGATGCCAACATGACAAAAACGCTGCGCGCCAGGTAAGTCGGAAACCAACGTAATCACAGGAATGCCTTTTTCATGGCAATGCAATAATGCCTGGTGAATAACCGGATAATCGTGACCGTAAACAATTATACCGTCGCGCAACTCACTACTTTTTTTTATCTTTTCCGCCAGTTTTTCTGGAGGGTTTTCATTGACCAGCGTGCGGAATAATTTAATTTTACGGTAGCCCAAACGATCGGCTATTTGCGCAAACTCATCGGCCAGTTGCTGAAAAAACCAGGTTCCGTTGCTGCTTAAAAACACTTCGATTTGCCACGGATGCTGAGTATCATCCGGCAGCAGGCGCTGCAATCCCGCCTGACGTGCGGCACGTAGCACCTTGCGTACCGTTTCAGGACGCACGCCGCCGCGTTCATTCAACACGCGATCAACCGTTGCAATACCCACGCCCGCTAACTCGGCCACTTTAATTAAGGTAAGCTTCTTCATTTATACTTAATGGCCTCAGCATGCAATACAGTTAATATATTCAATTATATTTTGTGACAGACAGATACTTAACTGTTGCGAGACGAAACTTCAGTATACGCATTGTCGCTTATCAAACGGTAAATAATCAATGATGGGAAACCATCAAGAAAAACCTTTTAAACCTCAGGGTAAGAAATTATTCTTTGTGACGTAGTTAACATTTTATTAACTCTATGATTTACCTGTAAAGATGCTTACCTCGTTGTTTATCTGATAATAAAAACTGCCTAACGGGCACGCACGGGATTGATTCAAGAAACCTTTTATATGGCTAATTAATCGCCAGGCACAAATACGTCCGTTATTTGTCCTGGTTTGCAATGTGAACATTTATTGGCAGGGAACCTATGAAACGCAGAGAATTTCTCACTTCCATCACCGCGTTGGGAGTCGCTTCCACCATCCCCACGCTAACCCAGGCTGAAGTCGTTAATGGCGGACAGCCCTGGGAACCCGGCAAAGTTCAAACTCCTCCCGCACCACCGCGCAAAGGCGGCCTGCAATATCTCACCCAACATGAATTCGCTACCGTCGGTGCCATCGCCGAGCGCTTTATCCCGGCGGATGAAACCAGCCTGAGCGGTAAAGAAGCCGGTTGCGCCATCTTCATTGATCGCCAGTTAGCCGGTGATTACGGCAATGCCGTGGCAATTTACCGTCTTGGCAAGTTCGTTAAAGGCACGCCGGAGCAAGGTCCGCAATCTCCGCTAACGCCCGCGCAGCGTTATCGGCTGGGCATTGCCGCGCTGGATAAAGCCACACAGCAGCAATATGGCCAGGATTTCGTCTCGTTGAGCGGTGAACAGCAGGATCAGGTGCTGACCGCGATGGAGAAAAACAGCCTTGATTTAGGTGAAGAGGTTGAAACCAAGGTGTTCTTCGAGCTGCTGCTGCAAAACGTGCGTGAAGGTTTTCTCGCCGATCCGATTTACGGCGGCAATAAGGACATGACCAGTTGGAAGATGATTGGTTTCCCAGGCGCGCGATATGACTTCCGCGATCTGCTGCCGAAGAAAGGGCAGAAGCTCAACATCATCCCGACCAGCCTGATCGACAACACCCTTTAATTTTTAGCCTTAGCTGAGTAATAACAACATGAATAACGTCCGTCCAAAAGCTGATGTCGCCATCGTCGGTCTAGGTTGGTGCGGTTCTTTGATCGCCGAAGAGCTTACCCGCGCCGGTTTGAATGTCGTTGCCATTGAAC
>NZ_DAMBSA010000029.1:0-20811 GCF_032054795.1 Pantoea sp. CTOTU49201 | reverse complement strand
GCTGGGAAGATTCCTAATTACAAAATTTATGATTAGCGTGATTCACTGCCATTTCGCCAGCAAGGCAATATAATTCACTGTTCATTCTCATCAAATAAAGTAAGAGATCAGGAAAAACGTGAGGAGAATAATAGTTACGCAGGAGTGTAAATATAATTGGACCTGAAGAGGGCATGAATGCGCCTGCCTAAGCAGACGCTATTTTACCTGACGAATTATTTACCGTTCCACGCTTTCATACGCGCTTCACGCACCTGCAATTGCTGTTCAGGCGTCAGTTTGTTGTAGTTTTCCGCCATGCCGCTTTCCCAGTCGCCATACAGTGGGTTCGGTAACACGATGAATTGGGTGCCAAAACGCTGATGGTTGAGGCTAACGAACTGCTGACGCTGCGCATTTCCCTGATGCCAGGTTGAACCGCCAAAGTCATTCAGGTTGTCGCCCACATACAACACCACGTTGTAACCGGCGTTTTTCACCGCATCGAAGCGCTCTTGCTTGTTGGAATTGCCAGTGCTCAGGCGCACCGTTTTCTCGCTCACGCCGCTGAAGCCCAGCTTATTCAGGTTCTCCACCGTTGCGGCATAGTCTTTTTGATCGCGGTTGGAGATATAGAACATAGTGCCGCCGTGGCTGTTGACGTAGTTAGCAAACTCTACTGCGCCCGGCACGGCGGTTGCCTGACGTGCCTGCGTCCACGCTGACCAGGTTTTACCCGAGAAGGGCTGGCCATTTTTTGCCTGCCACGCGCTGTAGGCGCTGTTATCGATCATCGTTTCATCTAAATCGACAATAACTGCTTTCGGTTTACCCGCCAGCGATGGCGCCTGATCAAAAGCCATGCGCGCGCTGTTAAACGCCTGCCAGCTCAATGCCTGATATTCGCCGGATTGCTGGAACCAGTTCACTGCCAGTACCGATTGCTGGCCAAGCTGCTGCTGAGCCTGCTGTTTGGCAGGTTGCGCGCAACCGGTTAACGTCAACGCCATTAAGCCGGACGCCGCCAGCAAAGTGGTTTTCTTCATCATTTCATCCTTAAGTGATTAGGGTCAGTTTTTGTAAAGCTTTAAAAATGTAGCAGTTAACGTAAGCTGTGGGCAGCAGAATGCAGCCGTTTGGTGAGAGGAGACACTTATGGCACAGCACCCGCACAGCGGTCCACGATCAAGACTATTGGATGAGTTTTCCTGGCTGGAATACGCGTTTCAGCCGGCGGGCCAGCCCGTTCCAGCCAATGCCGCTTACGGCCAACAGCGTCACAGCGCCAGTGTGTTGCTGGCAAGCCAAAACCTGCCGCCCAAAAGTTGTGAATCGGATGGCCTGATTGGCGAAGATAATCTGCCAGTCGCGGTGTATACCGCCGATTGTCTGCCGGTGTTATTTGCCGATCCGCAACAGCAGCAAGTTGCGGCGGTGCACGCCGGATTAAAAGGCACCCTCGGCGGCGTGTTGAACAACGCGATTGATCGTCTGCTGGAACGCGGCGCCAGCCGTGAAACGCTGCGTGTGGTCATCGGTCCGGCGATCGGACCGTGCTGCTACGAGCTGGGTAACGATCTGGTGACACAGATGCAGGATCGTCACGATCTTCCGCCGTTACCCTACTCCACTCAGCAGCCGCATAATGCGCAAGCGATCCGTCCGCAGGCGCGGGCCCAGCAAGATGGAATCTGGTTTGATTTGCCTAATCTGGCGCGGCGCTTGTTGTTACAGCGGGGAATAGTGGCGGAACATATTGAGGTGTTGAACGTCTGTACTTATTGCATGGCGGAATCGGGTTCCAGCTATCGCTACAACACCCATTTTGACAGCGGCTATCAGTCACGTTTCTCGTGGATCCGCACGCGTGGTTGAGGGCTTCACATCCTTGTGAAGCCTTGTCGATCAGTGAATTATTGCGTTGAGCGCCAGTACGCCGGCTAACCCGAGAATCGAGATCAACGTTTCCATCACCGTCCAGGTTTTCAGGGTTTCCACCACGCTTAGGTTGAAGTAGCCTTTGAACAGCCAGAAGCCGGGATCGTTAACGTGTGAAGCGATCACGCTGCCGGAACCCACCGCCAGCACCATTAAGGCCGGATCGGCGTGCGTGGCCGCGATAATCGGCGTCACAATACCGGCGGTGGTGATGGCCGCCACCGTGGCTGAACCCAGCGCCACGCGCAGCATCGCCGCCACCGTCCAGCACATCAGCAGCGGTGACAGTGACGATCCCTTCATCATATCGGCGATGTAGTTACCCACGCCGCTGTCCACCAGCACCTGTTTAAACGCGCCGCCGCCTGCGATGATAAAGATGATCATGGCGATGGCGGCAATCGATTCGCCGCACATATCCATCACTTCTTCCATCTTACGGCCATTGCGCAGCCCCAACGTCAGCACCGCAATCACCACCGCGATAAACAGCGCTACCGCCGGATTACCGATGAATTCGAAGAACTGACGCAGTGCGTTCTCTTTCGGCGTGGTCAATTCGAAGACGGCGGCAATCGCCATCAGCACCACGGGAATCACTGCGGCAAAGATACTGATACCAAAGCCCGGCATCTCCTCTTCCGTGAAGATTTTTGGGTTATACAGCCCTTCCGGCGGTGACTTCTCAAAGCTTTTAAGGAACTTCGAGAAAACCGGTCCGGCTATAATCACCGTTGGAATGGTGATGATCATGCCGTAGAGCAACGTTGTACCGAGATTGGCGCCAAATATAGTGGCAATCGCCGTTGGGCCCGGATGCGGCGGCAGGAAGCAGTGCGTGACCGAGAGCGCAGCCACCATCGGCACGCCAACATACAGCAGCGGCAAACCGGCAGCCGCCACGATAGTGAACACCAGCGGCAGCAGCAGTACGAAGCCGACCTCATAGAACATCGCCAGGCCGACGATCAGTCCGGTCACTACCAGCGCCCATTGCAACCGCTCTTTACCAAACGCGGCGATCAACGTGGTGGCCACGCGTTGAGCGGCACCGGTATCGGAAACCAGCCGTCCCAGCATGGCACCGAAACCGAGGATCATCGCTAATCCGCCTAGCGTGGAGCCGATACCTTTCTGGATTGACGCCATCACATTTAGCGGCGTCATGCCTTCGGCAATACCGACCACCGCCGAGACAAACACCAACGCAATGAAACCATTGACCTTAAATACAATCATCAACACCAGCAGCAGTATCACACCCAGCACAATGATGGTTATTGGCATTTTTTATTATCCTTAGGAATACAGAGGGGTGATTAAGGTTTAGGCGCGGCCCGACGATAACGCCAGCCGCGCACAGGCATCACACGGCGACGCGCATGCCACCGTCAACGAACAGCAGATGCCCGTTAACGAAGTTCGACGCACCGGAAGCGAGGAATACAGCCGCGCCAATCAACTCTTCCGGCTTGCCCCAGCGTGCGGCTGGCGTGCGCTTGGTCAGCCAGCTAGTAAAAGCAGGATCGTCAGCCAATGCTTGAGTCATCTCAGTAACGAAATAGCCCGGCGCAATAGCATTGACCTGAATATTGTGGCGCGCCAGCTCCACGCACATGCCACGCGTCAGCATGGTCACCGCACCTTTGGAGGCCGCGTAAGGTGTGATGGTGTCGCGCCCTAATTCGCTCTGCATTGAACCGATATTGATGATTTTGCCCTGCTGACGCTCAACCATTTTCTTCGCCACGGTTTGTGAAACCAGGAATACGGCAGTCTGGTTTACCGCAATGACGTCATTCCAGTCCTGCTCCGGGAATTCCAGGAAAGGTCGGCGGCGCTGAATGCCGGCATTGTTCACCAGCACATCAATCGCGCCCCACTCCGCTTCAATCTCATCCACCGCCTGCTTCACCTGCGCCGATTGAGTGACATCAAACGCTTTGGCGTGCGCACGTAAGCCCAGCTCACGCAACTGCGCGGCGCCCTTCTCTGCCCCTTCGTGCGTGGTGGCGTTAACGATCACTTCAGCACCGGCTTCCGCCAGCCCGCGCGCCAGCAGAAATCCAATACCACGCGCCGAACCGGTTAGCAGCACACGCTTGCCTTCGAGGGAAAATAACTGGCTCATCACTGCTCCTTAGAAAGTTAACTGAACTTTAGCGGCACGGGTTTTATCGCCGGCAAACTGCAGCGCGGCATCAATATCCTGCAAGGCGAACTCGCCGCTGAACAGCGGCAACGGATTTACCACGCCAGTAGCCAGCCATTCGACGGCGGTGTTGAATTCATGGGTAAAGCGGAAGGAGCCGACCAGATTAATCTCTTTGGCAATCAGCGCCATGATTGGGAAGTTGGGGATGGTGCCGCCCATACCAACCTGCACCAGCGTGCCTTTGGCGCACACCACATCAAGGCAGCGCTGCAGCGAAGAAGGATGACCAGAGGCTTCAAACGCCACATCGAAATAGCCTTTGTCGGCGAGATATGGAGTGAAATCGCCCTCTGCGGCATGAATCACGTCGGTTGCGCCCATCTGCTGCGCCATCTCCAGTGAACGCTCGCTGATATCGCTGCAGACAATGGAGGCGGCACCGCGTGCTTTTGCTGCGGCCGCAATCAGACAGCCAATTGGCCCCACGCCCGAGATAAACACGTGTTTTCCGGTGAGATCGCCCGCCTGCTGCGTGGCATGAATGCAAACCGCCAGCGGCTCAGCAAATACCATGACTGTTTCATCGGCATCCTGCGGGAATGGCACGCATTGCGCGCTATCTACCACTTTATATTGAGTGAAACCGCCATCAACGTGCGGCACATACATGGCGCTGCCGAAGAAGCGCATGGTGGTGCACTGGTTTTCCTGATCGCGCTGGCAATATTTGCACGTACCACAGGGCTTTGAGGGATTTACCGCGATTTTTTGCTCGGGTTTGAGATTCGGGTTATCGCTCTCAACCACGTAGCCGATCACTTCGTGGCCAAGAATCATCGGCATTTTGATCTCAAAACTGCCGACCTTACCTTCCTGATAGTAATGCAGATCGGAGCCACAAATGCCGCCACGCGTGATGCGCACCAACGTACCTTTGCCGTCCCATTTCACCTGCTGCTTTGCAACGCTGACTTGTTTTTTTCCAGTGATCATGCCGGATTGCGTTTCGATATTCATAACGTCCCCATAAGTGCTGTAGCAATGGGCGCCATCAGACCGGGTTACGCAGCTTTAAACTGTGATGAAGATCACCTAAAGACATGTTACGGAAAGGTGTTACCTGGAACGTGAAGTATGCAATGCAGAGGAGGCTACTGGCGGCCGTATGTGGCCGCCTGTGAAGAAAATTAATAGCCTGACATCAGGTCGTGGCTGTATTTGAATAGCTCAGAATCGGAGCGCAAACCGAGTTTTTTCAGCGCAGATTGTTTCTGTCCGCTCACGGTTTTACGACTGCGTTTAAACTTCACGGCAATTTGCGACACGCTCAAACCATCGAGGAAACAACGCACCACTTCCACTTCGCGCGGGCTGAGGGTTTTCACCTTCTCATACATGTTGCCTTTGCTGCTGAAATCGAGGCTATCATCCAGTGACTCTTCGCTCATTACATAGAGATTTTCAACCTCGTAAGCGACTTCTTTAGACAGGAACAAACGTCCCTGAGCAACCTGGCGAATCGCATGAGTAATATCCTGCATGTTATGACTTTTGCCAATAAAACCTTTCACGCCAGCGCTGAGCACCATTTTGACGATCGCCGGGCTTTCCATTGAGGAGGAGATCAGAATTTTTTGCTGTGGATAGTGGTTACGCAGTTGCTTAACTAATGCCAATCCATCCAGTTCACGCTCACCTAGCAGGAAATCCAGTACCAGCACATCAACCACGGTACTTCTTAGCTGATTAAATAATTCATTACTTGAAGCCCAGGTTCCCACCAAATGAATATCGGGCTCATGTTTTAAACACAACTCGAAAACGGTACGGACCATTGGGTGATCATCAAGGACAGCCACACGCACTTGTTTATTGTGTGCATATACCATTTATTTATTCCTTTATTACAGTTTTAACTTTGTCCAATTGTGATAACCACACCAGCTGAAGTAATCTGATGATATTAATAAGCGACAATTGAGATAAATAATTCATCTCAGCATTAATTTTCTTAAAAATGCTTCCGCCAGATAAAGAGATGATTAACGCTTTTAGCCAGATTTCTTTTTTTAACGCAATAGCTTTTATGTTGGCCACTCACGTTAAACTGCGAAAATTCTGACTTAACTCCTCAACAAGACCACATAAGAATTGTCTTGAAAGGTCACAAAGCAATTAACATACTGAATAAAATGAACAATTAATAAAATTCTCGCTTATCCTTGTTCAAGTCTTTTCTTTTATAAAAGGCTGATTTTTTGAGAATGGTCGCAAAAAATTGATGTTAGTAAAATTGGGCGAGTGAAGTAGATAAATATCTCTATACTCCAATGTCCTCATTGTAATTAATGTCACCACTTTTTTTCGAGATGTTGCCGTGCTCAATTCGCTCGCAAGTTTTCGCCTAACAGCATTATTGTTGCTGACTTTATTTTCCTGCACCTCATCCGCAGCGGAAAAAACACTTCAGCTTCTGGCGCGATATGATACGACGCAACCTGCTTTGCAATTATCCGAACCTATTCCTTCTGGATTTCGCAACAAAGTGATCAAAGTCGCAGTGGCGGGTCAGCCGCAACCTCCGTTATTTATGGATACCGACACGCGACGTTTTGAAGGGCTCAGTGCCGACTATCTCTCCTTGATACAAAGCATGCTCGATACAACCATTGAGCTTTATTACTACCCTGATCATAGCGCCGCGCAGAAAGCCGTGCTCAGTGGCGAGATGCAAATGCTGGCGATCAATGTTGTATTACCCACATCACCGCCACAACAGTTGATCTCAAGTGCGCCCTGGATGCTGGATTACAGCGTGATTGGCTTTAAAGCAGATCACGCTATCGGCCTGAATCCGCCGCAGGGCCAACGTATCGCCTGGTCCGGAGCACCCCAGCGACGCGAATATCTTGAACGTAACTATCATGGAGACCAACTGGTGCGATTTCCTGGCTATTATGATGCAGTTGCGTCCGTAGTTTTTAATCAGACTGCTCAGGTTTGGGGAAATGCCGCGACACTAAATCATCTCAATCGATATCTTTTTGCTAATGCGCTAAAAATAACGCCAGACGAATACAGCATTCCGATGAACGTTAGCTTTGGCATTAGTCCGCACTTTCCCTTACTGGCGAAGGCGGTTGATAAGGCATTGCAGCAAATTCCGCTGTCCATCCGCATGCAAATAGCCAAACGCTGGCAGCTTGATATTCACCATGTTTTGCAGCGTAATCCACTCGCATTAACCCAGGAAGAGGAGCAGTGGCTAAAGGATCACTCGCGTATAAGCGTACTATTGCCGACCAAATTAGCCCCGTTAAGTAGCCGAACAGCAAAAATGCCCTTCATCGGCATGAGCGTTGATGTGCTGGAATTGATCGCCAATCTGACTGGGCTGAATTTTAGTAATCATGTGTTGGGAGCGCTTCCATCATCCAGCGATAAATATACTCCTCCTCGGCTCTTTCCCATGGATATTCTTGATCGGGATGATGAGGCGCATCCGCAGCTGACAACCCGGCCATGGCTAGTATCGCATTGGGTGATCATCCGCAATCAGAAACCCAGCAATATCGTCGGACGCGATTCATTCCCTTTTGGTTCCGTATTAATGCTGAACAATCAGACGATGAAAGAGTGGATGCTGCAGCATTATCCCCACCTCAGTTTAGCTAACAGTGATGATCCAATTGATGCCCTGCGTCAGTTGCAAGAACACAAGATTGATGCCGTGGTGCTGCCAAAAATTTTTGCAGATTACCTGCTACGTAATCATTTTGGTGATGCGTTACATGTTGAAAGCACACTCGGCGCCGATCCGGCACGTTTTGTCATGCGCGTTGAGCCCGGTAATGAAATGTTGGTTAGCATTCTCAATAAAGCCTTATTAGCGGTCCCACCCGAAACACTATTCAAACTGCTGGCGCAGTGGCGGCAGGCAGAAACCCCGTTCATTAGCGCTTCATGGCAGAACTATAAACAGGCGATTCTGATCATCGTTTCAATTTCGTCCGGGCTGATTGTGCTGATTTTGATCTGGAATCGTCATTTGCGTAGGGTGATTCAGCAACGCATTCAGGCCGAAAATGCGTTAAAAAATCAGCTCAATTTCACCCACACTCTATTTAATGAATCGCCGGTCGCGATGTATATTCGCGACAAAAATACCCGGTTGGTTGACTGTAACAAAGCTTATTTGCGCTATATGAATTTCCAGCGTGAAGAGGTGATTGGCAAACGCCTATCCGACGTGTTTGCGGGCAATAATGCCAGCATCCAAAGTATTGAAGAGGGTTATCAGCAAACCTTGCGCGATGGCGAAGCCGTGATGCGCGATATCCATATGGTATTTGATCAACAACCTCTCCAGCTCTACAACTGGACATTACCTTTTCGCGATCGTCTCGGCGATGTAGCAGGCGTAATTGGTGGCTGGCTGGATGTGACCGAACGTAATGCGCTGTTGCAGGAGTTGCAGCTGGCAAAAGATGCGGCGGATAAAGCGAATCGTTCCAAAAGCGAATTCCTCGCCAGTATGAGCCATGAGATCCGCACCCCGTTGCATGCCATTATTGGCTTGTTAGAGCTGGAAACACGCTCGCAGTCCACGGATTCACTTTCAGAGAACATTCGTGTTGCCTACAGTTCAGCGCACGCGTTGTTGTCATTAATTGGTGATGTACTCGATCTTTCAAAGATCGAGTCCGGTATGTATCAACCCACGCCGGAAACAGTCTATTTGCCGGATGTGATTGAACAAGCTGTCACATTATTTCGCAACAAAGCCGAAAACAAAGGAATTGAACTGCGTGTCGAAATGGATATCGCCGCCTATTGGGTGAAAACCGATCCACTGATGATCAACCAAATCCTCTCGAATCTTTTAAGCAACGCCATTAAATTTACTGAAGAAGGCACGGTCACCGTAGTGCTGATGCAAGGTATCGCGCAGGAAGAGGAAGGCAGCGAATTTGTCATTGAAGTGAGCGACAATGGTTGTGGCATGACGGAAGATCAACAACATGCCATCTTTGAGCCTTTTGTCCAGGTCGGCGAACGCCATCAACAGCAACTAGGCACCGGATTAGGGTTAAGTATTTGCCGGAATCTGGCGCACTTATTGGATGGCGAACTGATTGTGGAAAGTGCACCGGGCGAAGGAGCAGTCTTCTCTTTTTACTTCCGTGCCCCGCAAGGCGAACCCCGCGATCAAACTCAGCCGCATCTGTCACATCCCGTGTTTTCTGACAAACTCTCAGTGTTAGTGATTGACGATCATGCCCCCAATCGCTTGCTACTCGGCAAGCAACTTGAGTTATCAGGCCATCAGGTGGTGGTCAGCGAAAGTGCTGCCGAAGCGTTGGCGCTGTGGCAGCAAGCACCGCTGCGTTTTGATTTAATCATCACCGATTGCAATATGCCGACAATGAACGGCTTTCAGTTTGCAGAAGCGCTCCGTCAGTATGAGCAACAACATCATTTACCGCCGATTATGTTGTACGGCCTTACAGCCTCTGCCGAACAGCACATCATGCAACGCTGTTTACAGGCTGGCATGGATGACTGCCTGTTTAAGCCTCTGAATCTGGATCGT
This sequence comes from Pantoea sp. CTOTU49201, assembly GCF_032054795.1. Classification (NCBI taxonomy): domain Bacteria; kingdom Pseudomonadati; phylum Pseudomonadota; class Gammaproteobacteria; order Enterobacterales; family Erwiniaceae; genus Pantoea; species Pantoea sp. CTOTU49201. The sequence continues at coordinate 11,146 of NZ_DAMBSA010000029.1, read as the reverse complement.
TTACTGGCTCAGATTGAAAATTGCACCCGACGCGGTCCAAATCACTCAGAGCCAGCGACTGCAGCTGCAGCTGAAGAATTCATTGAGGATGATGATGGTGCTGATGTTCCAGAAACCGCTATTGCTGATTTCCCTCTGCTACTAACCCAACTAGCAGAACGCGATGTTGAAAGTTGTTTTGCATTGATCGCCAGCATCCGCAATAGCCACGATGCATTATTGGCTGAATTACAACAAACGCAGGAAGCAAGTACGCTCTCCCAGCTCGGCCACAAACTGAAAGGGGGGGCAGCGATTCTTAATGCACATGCTTTGGTAAAATTAGGACGTCAACTAGAAGTTCACCTGGAGGAGTCTTATGATGCAAAAAAATTAATACAGCAAATCAGTTTAGAAATAGAGCGTGTAAATAAATCTCTATTAGAATTTTCAGAACTCCACCTTAAAAACCATCACTTTTCTTAGAATCATAATCTTATCGAGACATTTCTCGGTTCGCCCTATTGTTCCGCCGGACATAATGGATTCCAACGTCATCATTACGATGCCGTTAAAGGGAGAGATATGTTTAATGCAAAAATCCTCATCGTTGATGAGCATCGCCTGGTTGCCGCCGGTATGCAGGCTTTATTATTAATGAACGGTTTTAATTGTGTCACTACTGCGCACTCAATAAATGATGGTATTGATGATATCATTCATCATCACATTGACATACTGATATTAGATCCTGATTTTAAAGAAAAGAACGGCATCGCATTTCTACGGGATATTGTTAAATCTAAAACATGGATGAAAGTTATAATAATAAGTCAGGGGGTCAATAATCACCTATCAATACAATCGCTTAGCCAGGGAGCAAACGGATTTGTCTCAACCTACGATCCTATCCAAACACTGATCGCTGCGATTGGCTGTGTATCTAACAACGTAAATTACCTGCCGGGTGATATTCTGGATAAACGTCAACGTTATGCTAATGAGCAGGATATGCTCTCTCGCCTTACGGACCGTGAAAATTTAATTTTGCGACAACTCGCCCAAGGAAAATCAAATAAAATCATCGCTTGTGAACTTGGGTTAAATAACAAAACCATCAGTACCTATAAAACGAAAATATTCCAAAAACTTGAGTCAAAAAACCTGGTCGATATCATCGAACTCGCTCGACGTAATGGTGCGTGCTAACAAAATCAAGACTAGTCTTGCGGATTAACAGCCTAGTGACATGGCATTATATGCCTTGTCCTCACCCCGGACAGTTTTTAAGAAGATTGAGTTTTAAAGGAATTAATAACCACAGAGCTAATTTATTAGCCCCTTCTTCATGCTATTACAGGGCGAGTAGGTTTCTTCCAGTGCCTGGCGAAAGAAGTCCGAATCTTTCGTCTGCGACTTACCGCCCTGCTTTTTTTTGATGCTTCTCACAGGCTGAACGCCACACACTTCCTTCCCTGCAAATTCCCGCTAGAGTTCACTCATCCGACCACTTTCTGAGTATGTGATCATGCCTGAACATTATGCCCATCTGTTCGCCCCGCTAGATTTGGGTTTCACCCACCTTAAAAACCGTTTCCTGATGGGGTCGATGCATACCGGATTGGAAGAACACGCTGAAGGTGCCGAACGTCTGGCTGCCTTCTACGGTGAGCGCGCGCGCGAAGGTGTGGCGCTGATTGTCACCGGTGGTATTGCGCCCAATCCGCAAGGCGTGGTGGCACATGGCGGAGCGATCCTAAACCAGCAAAGTCAGTGCGACTGGCACCGCGTCATTACTGATGCGGTGCATGCAGAAGGCGGGAAAATTGCGCTGCAAATTCTGCATGCCGGCCGCTACAGCTATCAACGCGATCTGGTTGCCCCTTCGGCGTTGCAGGCGCCGATCAATCCTTTTACGCCGCAAGCGCTCAGCGATGCGGATATCCATCAAACCATTCAGGACTTCGCACACTGCGCCAAACTGGCGCAACAGGCCGGCTATGACGGCGTGGAGATCATGGGTTCCGAAGGTTATCTGATTAATCAGTTTCTGGTAGCGCATACTAATCAGCGTGAGGATGACTGGGGCGGCGATGTGGCGCGACGCCAGCGCTTTGCGTTAGCCGTCACGAAAGCGGTGCGCGATGCCGTCGGCAGCGACTTTATCATCATCTTCCGCCTGTCGATGCTCGATCTGGTGAATAACGGCAGTTCGCTGAAAGAGACGCTTTCGCTGGCGCAAGCGCTGGAGCAGTGCGGCGTTACGCTATTTAACAGCGGCATTGGCTGGCATGAAGCGCGCATTCCTACTATCGCCACCTGCGTACCGCGCGCCGGTTTTGCCTGGGTCACCCAGCATCTGCGCGAGCGCGTGTCGGTGCCGGTCATTGCCACTAATCGCATCAACCATCCCGATGTTGCTGAACAGCTTCTGCGTGACGGCATCGCCGATATGGTTTCGATGGCGCGCCCTTTTCTCGCCGATGCGGCTTTTGTTCGTAAAGCAGAAACCGGCCAGCCCGATGCCATCAACACCTGCATTGCCTGTAATCAGGCCTGCCTCGATCAAATCTTTGTCGGCAAAGTCACCTCTTGTCTGGTGAATCCACGCGCCTGCCATGAAACGCTGATGCCGGTAATTTCCACCGAACAGCCGAAGCAGTTAGCAGTGGTAGGCGCAGGGCCCGCAGGTATGGCATTCGCGCTGCAGGCGGCTGAGCGCGGCCATCAGGTCACGCTGTACGAAGCCGACGCGCAAATTGGCGGGCAGTTTAATATCGCCCGGCAGATTCCCGGCAAGGCCGAATTCAGTGAAACGCTGCGCTATTTCCGTCATCAACTTGCTGCTGCAGGCGTGACGATTAAAACAGAACATCGCGTCACCGCAGACGAACTGGAAACCGCTGACGAAGTGGTTATCGCCACCGGTATCTTGCCGCGCCAGCTGGCGATTCCCGGCATCGATCATCCCAGCGTGCTGAGCTATCTCGACGTCATACGCGATAAAAAACAGGTGGGAAAACGCGTGGCGATTATCGGCGCGGGCGGCATTGGTTTTGATACCGCCGAGTTTCTGCTGCATCAATCCAGTCATGACGATTTTTATCAAAGCTGGGGCATCGACCGCAGCCTGCAGGCGCGCGGCGGATTGATGGCGCCACAGCCACAGCCCGCCGATCGGCAAATCTGGCTGCTGCAACGTAAATCCGGCAAGCCGGGCGCAGGCTTAGCGAAAACCACCGGCTGGATCCACCGCGCCAGCTTGCAGGCGCACGGCGTGCAGATGTGGGGCGACGTCGAGTATTTGCAGATTGATGATGCCGGATTACATCTGCGTCATCAGGGCGAAGCGATAACGCTGGCGGTGGATAACGTTGTGATTTGTGCCGGGCAGGAACCGCTGCGCCTGCTGGCGGACCAGCTCAGCGCGCGAGGTAAATCCGTACAAGTGATTGGTGGTGCGGATGTGGCGCAGGAGCTGGATGCTCGCCGCGCCATTGCTCAGGCGACCGAATTGGCGCTGAGTATCTAATTAGCGCAGTTTGACCGAACGCAGCACCACGAACTTGGCGTTGGACGCCACCAGTTCGCAGTTGCCAAACAGCTTTTTCATTTTGACGTGATAGCCGAGGTGGCGGTTGCCGACGATGCGCAACTCGCCGCCATACTGCAGGCAGCGTTTGGCATCACGCAGCATTTGCCACGCCAGATGATCGGTCACCGCGTGCTGCTGATGGAATGGCGGGTTGCACAGCACCGCGTGCAGGCGATCGGACGGGAAGCCACTCAGCACGTTGTTAACGCGGAACTGACAGCGCGCCATATCCTGGGGACGGTTCACTTCCACGTTCAGTTTGCTTGATGCCACCGCCATGTAGGATTCGTCATAAAACAGCACGTCCGCATTCGGATTCTGTTCCAGCGCCAGCAAGCCAATCACGCCATTGCCGCAACCGAGATCGAGAATTTCTCCCTCAATGTCAAAAGGCAGATACTGCATAAAGAAGCGAGCACCGACATCCAGCGACGCGCGGGAAAACACGTTGGCATGATTGTGGATCTGGTACTCAGAATCATCCAGCGGCCAAACAGTGGTCGCAGGCTGATCCGCTAATTGAGGCGCGGTGTAGCGGCTATAAATCAGACGCGCTTTTTTCCACGCCAGCGAGGTTTTGCTCTCGCCGAGGATGCGCTCGAACAGCTGCAGCGTGGAGTTGTGAATGTCTTTAGCTTTCGCCGCCGCCAGAATCAGCGTGTCTGGCGTGATCACTTCGCGCAATGCACGCAGTTGATGCTCCAGCAGCGCCAGCGCTTTGGGGATTTTGATCATCACCACCGCCGGCGCGGCGGGCAGTGGCGCCAGGCTATCGATAAAGTGCACCTGATCTTCATCCATCTCATTGAGACGCAGGTTCTGTTTTGCCGCCTGTTCACTCAGCAATGAATCGCTGACGTGCCACACGGGACGTGCGCCCAGCCCGCAGGTCAGCGCGCCAAAGCTGTCGTTGAACACCAAAACCGGTCCCTCTGGCAGCTCTTGCTGCAGCAGGTATTCATCGGCGGAATCCCACGCCTGTAGCGGGCTTTCCTCACGCATAGGCGGGAAGCGGTGCAGCGTCAGCGTGCGATTGGTCAGTTCAAGTTGGCTCATGGAATCTCCGGCGTGGTACACTTTGCGCGATTTTCGCCCTAAAAAGGGGGCGCAGTATACTGTCTTTCGCCGGGAATCCCAATGTCATTAATCTATCTGCAGGGTTACCCTGAAAACATCCTCGAGCAGGTTCAGACGCTGATCGAACATGAGCGTTTAGGTTCATTTCTTCAACAACGCTATCCCGATACGCACAATATCGTCAGCGATCGTGCGCTCTATGATTACACGCAAGCGCTGAAAAGCCGCTACATGCGCAGCGCGCCGCCGGTGAGTAAAGTGATTTGGGACAATAAGATCAAGGTGATGAAGCACGCGTTGGGGCTGCATACTGCGATTTCGCGCGTGCAAGGCGGCAATCTCAAAGCCAAAGCGGAGATTCGCATCTCCACTTTCTTCCGCCTCGCACCGGAAGCGTTTTTGCGCATGATCGTGGTGCACGAGCTGGCGCACCTTAAAGAGAAAGATCACGACAAAGCCTTTTACCAACTCTGCTGCCACATGGAACCGGATTATCACCAGCTGGAGTTTGACGCCCGCTTGTGGATGACCGACCAGGCGATGCGCGGCAACGCGGCTTAAAGAAACTCCTGCGCCTTTTGAATCAAACTGGTTTTGGTCAGTGCGCCCATAAAACGGCGCTCCTGTGGATTATTCAGCACCGGCAGGCGCTCAAGCGTGACGCGGGCAAAAGCTTCCCAACCTTCGCGCATGCTTTGATTCTGATAAATGCAGGGAAAGTTATTGTCCATCACACTACTGACTGGCGAATGCAGCGTGATCTCCTGCGACAACACCTTACGTGAAATATCGTGGATCGACACCACGCCAAGAAATTGCCCTTCGCTATTAATCACATACACATAACGTTCACGCTTAAGTGAGCTCACCGCCAGCGCCTGTCCCACCGACTCTTCCGGCTGTAACGCTGCGCCGGGAATGATCAATTGGTCGACGCGCATGTTATCGAAATCATACTTGGCTTCGGAACGGCTGAAATGACTGCTCACCACCGGATAAGTGCTGGACGATTGCAGGCGATAGACCACCATCGACGCCAGTACTGACGCGATCATGATTGGGAACAGCAGGCTGCTATTCAGCGTCATCTCTAACACCATCAGCATCGCCATTAACGGTGCCTGACTGACCGCCGCCAGCACCGCCGCCATGCCGATCGCCGCATACAGCAAGGTATTACCAACCGGTAAATGCAGCATCACGCCCATCTGCGCCAGCGCCACGCCGAGCAGTGCGCCGATCAATAATGAAGGGGTAAACAGCCCGCCCACCGCGTTGGAACCCACCGACAGCGTGGTCGCCAGCGTTTTTAACACCAGCAATCCCAGCAAACCCATTAGCAGATATTGGCCATCAATGATTTTGACGATCACTTCGTAACCGTTACCGAGAATATCGGTGGAGATCAGCGCCAGAAAGCCCACCACTAATCCACCCGCGCCCAGCCGTAACGGCAGCGAACGCACGCGGCCAAACAGCGCCTTGCTGCGCGCAATGAGTTTTATTAGCAGCCAACCGGCTATGCCAGCAACAAAACCAATCAGCAATGTCATCAGCAAGCTGCTGATATCCATCTGAAACAGCGCTTCGGATAACGGATAAAGCGCGCTGCGGAAACCCAGCGACCACATGGTCATCACCGCCACCGCTGACGAAACAATCAGCGGAATTAAGCGTTGCAGCGCCGAGATGCCAAACGCGATTTCCGCCACAAATATCGCTGACGCCAGCGGAGCGTGATACACCGACGAAAGCCCGGCGGCTGCGGCCATCGCCACGATATCGCTGTTGCGCAGATTGAGCGATTTGGGCAGCCAGCGCCCGATCAAACTGCCGCTCAGCGCCGATAGCTGCACCATCGGTCCCTCTTTACCAATCGACGCGCCGCTGCCGATACTGGCAATCGACGACAGCGCACGAAACAGCGAAGTTTTGGTCGGCACCGCATCAAGGCGCGCGTTGATCACTTCCAGATAATCGGTCTGCACCGTTTCCTGTTTCTCAATCGCCACCGCATAGCGCAGGAAAAAACCGGCTATAACGCCGCCCGCGCCCACCAGCAGCGGCCAGAAGATCCACGGCCAGACATGCATCGCCACGGTGATTTCGTTATCGCTGTTGAACAGCAGGCGGTTAATGACATCGATCACGCCGCGAAAAGCCAGCGTCACCAGCGAGGCCACGCATCCAACGGGGATGGCGATCAGTAATGTGGTCCAGTTCAGAGCATGTTTACTTCCACTCACCCGCGCGTCCCCGCTAAGTCGGTTAAAAAGTTGTGCGGCATCATCATATTGGAATGCGGATCTCAGGATCAAATTTCGCCTGCCTGGCGCTCAGATGAACATGTTACTCTGCCGTTTTACTTTAGCAGGAGAGCAGCACGTGATTCGTTTCGCCATCGTGGGAACCAACTGGATTACCCGCCAGTTTATCGACGCCGCGCATGAAACCGGCAAGATGAAGCTGAGCGGCGTCTATTCGCGTAATCAGCAGCAGGCCAACGCTTTTGTGGTGGATTATCCCTGCAAGCTGACCTTCACCTCACTGGATGAACTTGCCGCCAGCAGTGAGATTGATGCGGTGTATATCGCCAGTCCGAATGCGCTGCACAGTGAGCAGGCGATACTGTTTATGTCGCACGGCAAGCATGTGATTTGCGAGAAGCCGATGGCGTCTAACCTGCGTGAAGCCGAGGCGATGATTGCCTGCGCACGCCAGCATCAGGTGGTGCTGTTCGAAGCCTTTAAAACCGCCAGCCTGCCGACGTTCCTGCAACTGCAAAAAACGCTGCCACAATTGGGCAAACTGCGTAAAGCCCTGATCAACTATTGCCAGTACTCCTCGCGTTATCAGCGCTATCTGGATGGCGAGAATCCAAATACCTTTAATCCTCGCTGGTCGAACGGCTCAATCATGGATATCGGCTTTTACTGTCTCGCCGCCGCCGTCACCTTGTGGGGCGCGCCGCAGCAGGTCAAAGCGCAAGCTTCGCTACTGGAAAGTGGCGTTGATGCGCATGGCGTGGTGGTGTTGGGCTACGGCGATTTTGACGTAACGTTGTTGCACTCAAAAGTCAGCGATTCACTGATCCCGAGTGAGATTCAGGGTGAAGCGGGATCGCTGATAATTGAAAAGATCTCCGAATGCCAGCAACTGCGCTTTATCCCGCGCGGCGGCGAGAGCCAAAACCTGACGCAGCCGCAGCACATCAATACCATGCTGTATGAAGCCGAAACCTTCGCCAAATTGGTGGAAGCCGGTGAAGTTGAGCATGCGGGCTTAGAAACCTCGCGCGTTACGGCGCAACTGCTCACAGAAATTCGCCGCCAGACCGGCGTGGTATTCCCGACAGATCAGGCTGAAGTGTAAATATTGCAAAACTTTTCTGGAGCCCTCTTGAAAGCGATTATCGAACTCCGTATGTTGAGCGCTGCAAAGGGGAGTAACTTGTAAGCTGATTGATCGTCATTACGATGCGCCACGCATCCGGTCGTCAGGCAACCCGGAACCTATTCTGAGTTGTAAGTGAGACCTTGCCGGAAGGCGAGGTTTGCTTGCAGCACGATCAAAGCGGCTGACGTCTTCTGACTTCAGCCGCTTTTTTATTTCTGGAAAAGGATACGACTATGCACTCAGTTGGCACACCGTTACTTTGGGGCAGCTTTGCTGTTGTGGTGCTCATCATGCTGGCGATTGACCTGCTATTACAGGGCCGACGCGGCGCACAAACCATGTCATTCAAACAAGCAGCGGTCTGGTCACTGATTTGGGTCTCCGTTTCACTGCTGTTCAGCGCTGCCTTCTGGTGGTATCTCGACGGCACCGCCGGGCGCGAAGTCGCCACCGCGCAAACCCTCGCCTTCCTCACCGGCTACGTTTTAGAAAAAGCGCTGGCGGTGGATAACGTTTTTGTCTGGCTGATGCTGTTTAGCTACTTCGCCGTCCCGGCCAATCTGCAACGTCGCGTGTTGATTTATGGTGTATTGGGCGCGATTGTGCTGCGTACCATCATGATCTTCGCTGGCAGCTATTTGGTAACCCAGTTCAGCTGGATTCTTTACGTATTCGGCGCGTTCCTGCTGTTCACCGGCCTGAAAATGGCGCTGGCGAAAGAGGAAGATGACAGCACGGTTGGCGACAAGCCGGTAGTGCGCTGGCTGCGCAAGCATCTGCGTATGACCGATAGCCTCGACGGCGAGAAGTTCTTCACCCGTAAAAACGGCGTGCTGTTTGCTACGCCGCTGCTGCTGGTGCTGATCATGGTTGAACTGAGCGATGTGATTTTCGCCGTGGACAGCATCCCCGCCATCTTCGCGGTGACCACCGATCCGTTCATTGTGCTGACTTCAAACCTGTTCGCGATTCTCGGCCTGCGCGCCATGTACTTCCTGCTGGCTAACGTGGCGGAGCGCTTCTCGATGCTGAAATATGGCTTGGCTATTGTGCTGGTGTTTATCGGTATCAAAATGCTGATCGTCGAGTTCTATCACATTCCCGTCGGCATCTCGCTGGCGGTGGTGGGCGTGATTCTCGGCGGTACGCTGCTGATTAACGCCTGGGTGAACCACAGAAACGACCAGAAGAAGATCTCACCATAATCTTCTGCAGGGGCGCTAATCGCCCCTGCTTTGTTTCGCCAGTTGCAACCTTCACGTTTTATATATCTGTCACACTTCCCATCATCAGCAGATCAAAAAACCGATCTGCCGCGCAAGCACAGAATTATCTCTTTCCTCATAAGCTCTTTTCCTTATACTCCGCCGGGCAAACCGTTGTGGGTGGTTGAACCGCGCACAATACTCATGACCGCAAATATAAAAAGACTGTGATATGCAAAACAACTTTATTGGACGTCTGGGCGCGCTGTTCGCAGGAAGCCTGGTAAAACAAATCATGATCGGCCTGGCGGCGGGCGTGGCGCTGGCGTGGTTCTCACGCGATGCCGCACTGGCCGTTGGCTTGCTGGGCGAGCTGTTCGTGCGTGCGCTGAAAGCCGTCGCGCCGCTGCTGGTTTTGGTGTTGGTGATATCTTCAATCGCCAACCATCAGCAGGGACAGAAAACCAATATCCGCCCGATTATCATGCTGTATCTGCTCAGCACGTTCTTTGCTGCGGTTGTGGCGGTGATCTTCAGCCATCTGTTCCCTCAGACGCTGTCGATGAACGTCGGTGCTACGCAAATTACGCCGCCGTCGGGCATTGCCGAAGTGCTGCACGGTTTGCTGATGAGCATGGTGTCGAATCCGATTGAAGCACTGATGAACGCCAACTACATCGGCATTCTGGTGTGGGCGCTGGGATTGGGCCTGGCGTTTCGTCATGCCAGCCCAAGCAGCAAAGCGTTTCTTAATGACGCGTCAAATGCCGCGACCTGGGTGGTGCGCTGCGTGATCCGCTGTGCGCCGCTGGGGATTTTTGGCCTGGTAGCCTCCATCCTCGCCTCAACCGGTTTTGATGCGCTGTGGGAATACGCCAATCTGCTCACGCTGCTGCTCGGCTGCATGCTGATTATGGCGCTGGTGGTTAATCCAATGCTGGTGTTTCAGAAGATTCGCCGCAACCCTTATCCGCTGGTATTTACCTGCATGCGTGAAAGTGGCGTCACCGCATTCTTCACCCGCAGTTCAGCGGCCAATATCCCGGTAAATATGGCATTGGCGAAGCGCCTCAATCTGGATGAAGACACTTACTCCGTGTCGATCCCGCTGGGTGCCACCATCAGCATGGCAGGTGCATCAATCACCATCACCGTGTTGACGCTGGCTGCAGTACACACGCTGGGTATTTCGGTGGATGTGCCAACCGCGATTCTGTTGAGTCTGGTGGCGTCGTTGTGTGCCTGTGGCGCATCCGGCGTGGCCGGCGGTTCGCTGCTGCTGATTCCGGTAGCCTGCAACATGTTTGGTATTCCGAATGATTTGGCGATGCAGGTAGTGGCGGTGGGCTTCATTATTGGCGTGCTGCAGGATTCCGCCGAGACCGCGTTGAACTCCTCGACGGATATTCTGTTTACCGCCGCCGTATGCCAGGCCGAAGCCGAGCGCGAACCGCGTCGTACGGTTTCAGAATCGGAGTAAGGTGCGGTTGTTGAATGGGTCGCCATGAATGGCGACCCTACGGATAATTAGCGAGATTTTGTAGGGTCGCCATTCATGGCGACCTGGTTCTACAAAGTCACACCGCTTTTAAAAATGGCTAACTCGCGGAAATCGTTGCTTTCATTGCGCGCCGGTTGACCATTGGCAATCGCCACAATCATATCGACGAAATCTTCCAGCATCTCCGCCATACTCATCCCTTCAATCAAACGTCCGGCATTAAAATCGATCCAGTGCGGCTTCTTCTCGGCGAGTTGCGTATTGGTGGCGATCTTCACTGTCGGCACAAAACCGCCATACGGCGTACCGCGTCCGGTGGTAAACAGCACCATATGACAGCCCGCGCCCGCCAGCGCGCTGGTGGCGACCGCATCGTTGCCCGGCGCACTGAGC
>NZ_DAMBSA010000028.1:0-20966 GCF_032054795.1 Pantoea sp. CTOTU49201 | reverse complement strand
CGCCGGGGACAACATTGCTCAACACTCGCAGCCAGCCGAAGGCAGACGCGACGCAAGAAGCGCTTCATTAGTAGAATTTGCCGGAAAAAAAGAGCGGAATACGGGCGGCGAAGGTGCCGCCCGAGGGCCAGCAATGCTGGCCCTGACCGCGATAATCCGAAAGGTTATTCCTGGATATCGACGTTTTCGAAGTGATGTTTACCTAATGGATCAACCACATAACCTGTTACTTTCTTGCTCACTGGCTCGTATACGGTTGAGTGAGCGATGATCAGCGCTGGAGCCTGGTCATGCATCACTACCTGAGCCTGTTTGTACAGTTCAATACGTTTGTTGTGATCGGCTTCAGCACGGGCTGGCTGAATCAGATCTTCAAACGGCTTGTAGCACCAACGTGAGTAGTTAGAACCGTCTTTCGCCGCTGCACAGCTGAACAGCGTGGCGAAGAAGTTATCTGGATCCCCATTATCACCGGTCCAGCCCATCATAACGGTCTGGTGCTCACCGGCTTTCGCACGCTTCAGGTACTCGCCCCATTCGAAGGTGACGATTTTGGCTTTCACGCCAATTTTCGCCCAGTCAGCCTGAACCATTTCCGCCATGCGGCGTGCGTTCGGGTTGTATGGACGCTGAACCGGCATTGCCCACAGGTCGATAGAGAAACCATCCGCCATGCCCGCTTCTTTCAGCAGCGCTTTCGCTTTCTCAGGATCGTAAGCGTAATCTTTGATGTCGTCGTTATAGCCCCACATGGTTGGTGGGATCAGGTTTTTCGCGGCCTGGCCAGCGCCCTGATAAACGGCATCGATGATGGCTTGTTTGTTCACCGCCATGGTCAGTGCCTGACGCACTTTCACGTTATCCAGCGGTTTTTTCTCGGTGTTGAACGACAGGTAACCAACGTTCAGACCAGGCTGTTCCATCAGGTTAATTTTGTCGTCTTTCTTCATGCTGGCGAGATCGGCCGGGTTCGGATACGGCATTACCTGGCACTCACCCTTCTGCAGCTTCGCATAACGCACAGACGCATCTGGCGTGATGGAGAACACTAAGCGATCAATCTTCGGCTTGGTGCCCCAGAAGTCTGGGTTCGCTTTGTACAGAATGCGCGAGTCTTTCTGATACTGCTGCAGTACGAACGGACCGGTGCCCACTGGATTGAGGTCCAGCTTCTCAGGCGTGCCCGCTTTCAGCATGTTGTCGGCATATTCTTTAGAAATGATTGAGGCGAAGTCCATGCCGAGGTCAGCGATGAACGGCGCTTCTGGACGCGTCAGGGTGAAGCGTACGGTGTAATCGTCAACTTTCTCGATTTTGGCGATCAGCTTAGGCATGTCCATGCCTTCGAAGTATTCGTAGCTGCCGCCAGAAACACCGTGATATTTGTTGTTTTTGTCGAGCTGACGCTCGAAGGAGAACACGACGTCATCGGCATTGAAGGTGCGGGTTGGCTTGAAGTCTTTGGTGGTTTGCCACTTCACGCCCTGACGCAGGTGGAAGGTATAGGTTTTACCGTCCGCACTGACATCCCATTTTTCTGCCAGGCCTGGCTGCAGCTCGGTGGTACCGGTTTTGAACTCAACCAAACGGTTGTAGATCGGTACGGAGCTGGCGTCGTAGGTGGTGCCCGATGTGAAGAGCTGCGGGTTGAAGCCTTCCGGCGAGCCTTCTGAACAATAAACGAGGGTTTTCGCCTGGACACCAGCGGCAACGGTCATAGCAATCAGGCTGAGACCGACCTTCAGCATCCTGGATTTAGCCAGGGAGTTGATCATGTTTTGCTCCATTGTGATGTGATGTTGTGTGCGTCGCCCGACCTCTGATTTTTTTATGCGGTTCGGGCAGGTCAATTAAGAGTAAGCAAAATGTGAGCAGTTATTTTTTTGTGCTGGCACCGTGGAATCTGTCAGACACGTCCTTCTCTACATTTTATTGACGCATCAATTTGTCAACAGTTGCAATGAACGTCAATACAGTGTGGGGTTATTTACACAGAGTGTGAGTAAGTGCAAGCAACGATAAAAAACACCCTTCTCAGCGTAAGCCAAAATTAAAAAAGGTGATAAAGCGCTCAATGCCGCGTGATTATCTGGCTATGTAGCCAAATGACAGTGATTATCACCGTTAAAAAACACACAAAACTTATTGGTAAATGTTGAATATCTGAACGATTCTTCGTGCGTTATGACGTTCAGGCAGCGGAATGTGCTAGTGAAATGGCATAAGAAATCAGCATGATGCATAAACCGGTCATAAGAAGAATGTTTCGCGAATTAAGCGCGCGGGTTCGATTTGGCGTGGGGTGCAAGCTCGAAAGTCGGAATAATAGTGGTCATTTTTGATTTGAGAGATGGAACGGGTGTATTTACGGGTTTTGCTGATTATTGGTGCGTTGCTCAGGAAAGGCGGCTCGAACGCAAAGTCGGCGTGAATACGTCCCTGTAGCCTCGACCGCCGCATCCCTGCGGCGGACGCTTTGCTAACCGAGCCGCCTTCCCATCGCCTGAACGATGGGTTTCGCTGTAAAACAGAGCGCAGCGGAATTTGACAAAGGATGGAATATAGGGCCGCGGAGTAAAGCTTCCGACGCAGGGATGCGTCGGCAGAGCCCACGGGATGTGTCCACGGCGACTTTACGGAGCGGCCCTGTATTTCAGCCTGATCGGCTGAGGAGCGAACAATACAGAATCCCAAATTACAGACGAAAAAAAACCTGCTTATAAAAGCAGGTTTCTTCAAATATGGTCGGCGAGAGAGGATTCGAACCTCCGACCCACTGGTCCCAAACCAGTTGCGCTACCAAGCTGCGCTACTCGCCGATGGGGGCGCATATTACTGCGCTGCTAAAAAAGCGTCAATGCCTTTTACTGAAAACCGAATCGATCGCCTGGAAAGCAAGCAGCGGTCAACAACCCCAGAAAATCACAGCGATTTAGCAGGCGTGCCCGCAGGGGCCGAACACCAGTTATTCGCGTCTTTAATTCCGCCGTCTGGCGAGGTGTAGCCGAGGCAACCCATAATGGTATCGAACAGCTCAACATGGCGATGGGTTTTACCTACGCGCTGCTGCGCCTGTAAACGTTCGAAGTTGCTGCGGTTAGTTGGGTCCTCAAGATACTTATCAGAAGCCCACACCATCATCGGTACGCGGAATTGCTCCGGTGGCGCCATCTCGCGCGGCGTGCCGTGCAAGTGCATATTCTCGCTAATTGATTCACCGTGATCGGAGGCGTAGAACACAATCGCCTTCTTATCACGCAGCTGATCGAGCACGCTGTCCAGCATGGTATCCACGTACAAAATCGAGTTGTCATAGGCGTTAATCAACTGCGCTTTACTGCACTTCTCATCAACGCCCATGCATTCCGGCTTATAGCGCGCGAAATCACGCGGGTAACGCTGAGAATAAAGGTAGTGCGAGCCTTTGGTGTGCAGAATCACCACATGCTTGCCTTTCGGGAAGCGTTGTAACGATGCCTGTAACTCCGGCACTAACAGCATGTCATCGACCGCTTTGCCCTGATTGCGCTTCTCAGAGCCAATCTGCTCACGGAACGAGAAGTTATTGGTGTTAGCGTTATCGTAGAACCACACTTCGCTCTGCATCGCGAACAACTCAGACGTAAAGCCCAGCTCTTTCAACACGGCGAAAACGTTTTGTTCTTTCAGCGTACGACCCGGATTATCCATGGTGCCGCCTTCGCGCACGAACATGCAGCGCAGCGACAGCTTGGTGGCGGTATCACAAGACTCACCACGGAACGCGACCAGATTCTTCTCTTTCGACAGCTTCGGCGTGGTATCACGATCGTAGCCAAGCATCCCCATGTGGTCCCAGCGCGTGGTTTCGCCAATCACAAACACCATATAGGTATCGTCGATGCCTGCTGGCGCGACGTAGGTAAATTTCTTCGCCGGATCGAGCAACTCCTGGCCATCCCACTCTTCATCGACTTTAGTCCAGGCAAACAGGCCCAGTGCGGCGATCCAGTTGGATGGCAGATATGAGTGCGCAACCACGCCGCCATAACTCGGCAAATCGATGTTGGTGATCTCTTCATTCACCTTCTGCAGCTTGTCGAAATAGCGAATTGGCAGCCACACCAGCGCGACGCTTAACAGCATAACGGCTATCGGCTTCAGACGTTGCCCAGGCGTTTTGAGTTGTTCAATCAGCGTTTGGCTAAGATTATTGCGCCAGATAAGCAGCAGCGGCAGCGCGCTCACCAACACCATCCACAACACGAAATGCAAGCCAATCACTTCTTTCGAGAGATCGATATCGGTGGTCATCACCGAAGCGATAATGCCGTAACCAATCACCACGTTGAAAAACGCCATGTAATAGGCGGCAGCAACAGAAATGATCACGGTCAGTGTGGCGAGTATGCGATAGGCCCATTTCCCGCCCAGCGACAGCAGGCGCATCAGGAAAAAGGTAAGAAGTACGGCGGCCATGACTTCTGCGGCAGCAGAGAGCCAGTTAGAGATATTGGATTTTGTTAAAAAGCCGTCAAAGCGGCGATAAAATATCGGCAAATTCAACAAGATGCCGAGATATAACGCAAGCAGCAATGACAGCTTCTGCTGCGTTAAGCTTTTAATATAATTCATGAAAATTTCTATTCCCGACCTGGTGTCGTTGTATCAACGGTTATGTGACTGTTTAAAGACAGCAGAGTTCGCTAAACCGCGGAAAAAGCGTGACGCAAGATGCAGGATCGGGACGATTCCGACTGGCGATAAGGCGATGGCGCGAAGCCGAGCAGTAGAACATTTAACCAATGGTAAGACCAGACAAATTTTCTAATCGAAGCGGTTAGCGTTTTATTCAGATGCAAAAAAGGCTCCCTAAGGAGCCTTGTATCGCTAGACCCATCAATTAGTTGATGATGTTCAGCGTCACGTCGATGTTGCCACGCGTTGCGTTTGAGTATGGGCAAACAATGTGTGCCGCATCCACCAACTTCTGCGCTTCCGCTGCGTCCATCTCTGGCAGATGGATATTCAGCTTAGCTTCGATGCCAAAACCGTTCGGGATTGGGCCAATACCTACTTCGCCTTCAATCCACGCATCTTTCGGCATCGCAATCTTGTCGCGGCCAGCTACAAACTTCATCGCGCCGAGGAAACAGGCTGAATAACCCGCAGCAAACAGCTGCTCTGGGTTAGTCACCTCGCCGCCTGCGCCGCCCATCTCTTTTGGCACGCCCAGTTTTACATCCAGCACGTTGTCAGAAGAAGTCGCACGACCATCACGACCGCCGGTAGCTTTTGCTTTTGCAGTATAAACAACTTGTTCTAAAGACATATTAACCTCGTTAATTCGCTATATAATCGCGCACTACTTATTATGCGCAAACCTGAACGTCATCTTTGGGGATATCGGGACAGCGACTTCCCATTCTCAACATCAATTGGCGCGGTAAAGGCTGTCGCGCAACTCGTCTAACTGACCTTTCAGTAATGCCATTGCCTGATCATCGCAGGCCGTCGCACACTGAATGGCTTCCGGAATGCTTTCTGCTTTCTCATGCAACGCTCGACCTTCATCGGTCAACGTCACTACAACCTGACGCTCATCCTGACGTGAACGCTGGCGTCGCAGTAAACCCGCGCTCTCCAGACGTTTCAGCAGCGGCGTCAGCGTTGCTGAATCAAGAAACAGCTGCTCGCCAATCTCGGAAACCGTCACATCGTCCTGATTCCACAGCACCAGCATCACCAGATATTGCGGATAGGTAATCTCCAGCCTGGATAGCAGCTGGCGATAGACTTTGTGCATCGCGAGATTCGCCGAATACAGCGCAAAGCAGAGCTGCTGATCTAACTGAAGTGGCGCCTGCTTCACTTTTTTGTCATCTTGATTACTGTTCATGGGTTTGAATATAAATAGCGCGCTAGATAATTGCAAGCGACTTTTCTCTGGGAGAGTGAAATATGCGAGATTCACTGGAAGAGCAAGCGCGCCGTTATGCCACTGAAGCGCATGCTGCTGCGGGTCAACGCCGCAAATACACTGACGAGCCTTACATTGTGCATCCGGCTGCCGTCGCCGAGTTAGTGCGTAGCGTTACCGATGATGAACAGATGATTGCCGCCGCCTGGCTGCATGACACGGTCGAAGACACGCCCAGCACCTTAGACGACATCGAACGCCATTTCGGCCCGCGCGTGGCGGAACTGGTGGACCAACTCACCGACAGTGCACAGCCCGCAGCGAAAAACCGCGCCGCACGTAAGCTGGCGCATTTCCGTCACACCGCCGATGCCTCGCCCGAGGCGCAAACCATCAAGCTGGCCGACATCATCGACAACACCCGCGCCATCGTGCAGTACGATGCCGACTTTGCGCGCGTCTATCTGGTGGAAAAGCAGATTCAGATTCAGCTATTGCGCGAGGGCGATAGCCATTTGTGGCAGCAAGCCGAACAAACCATCAAACAGGGATTAGCGCAGTTAGCGCAGCCGCCGCACAGCGTGCCGGCGAGCTGGTTCGTCAAACAGGCGGCAAAATACGGCGCCATAAATTAAAAAACCCGCCATTTAGGCGGGTTAGAGCATCCTAAAAAAGGATTACTCCAGCAGCTGACGCCCTAAATACGGGTTAGCTTGTAACAGCTTCATCAGTTTGCGCGCCGTAGCGGAAGGACGCGTACGTTGCGCCTCCCAGCTTTTAACTGACGAAACGCTAACACCCATCACGCGGGCAAATTCGTCAACCTGCATGCCGGTCATCTCGCGTAAACGCTGCGGCTCGGGAACTGTAGTCTGATTGATAGAAATTTCTGATACGGATGGCTTAGCGTCACGTGTCAAAACAATCTGCTCAAGGCTGCTGAGCAACTCGACCATTGGATCTTTTAATTCCATAGAGAACTCCTTAAAAACTCACTATGAAGCACGTGAAAGTAGAGAGGTAAGCGCCACCAGGCGCTGAAACCGGACGATCAGGCTGTATCCCGTAGCGGTTTCGCATAGTTATTATCAAACCGATGCGGGACACAGCCTGTTGTGCACTGCAAAAGATGTCAGGGCGATGCAACAATAGTTCGGGTTTCTAAGTATGGGACAGATCCCCGACTTTGCTGCCAGATTCCTGATTATTTTTTATTCTTTCTTATGCCACTTTTGGGTCGATCACCATAAGCAATTGACCCGCCTGCACTTGCTGCCCAGACTGTCGCGTCAGACTATGGATTTTTCCACTGACGGGCGCGACGATCGGGATTTCCATCTTCATTGATTCGAGAATGCCCACCGTGGCACCCGCACTAATTTCACTGCCTTCCTCCACCAGCCATTGCCACACGCTGCCCGCCACCTGGCTCTCAACGGGATGACATCCGGCTGGCACCACAATCTCTTCATTGCTCTGCGCTTGCAGCTGGCTATCGAAGGTAAACTGCCCTTCGGCTCGCCAGCGCGCCAACTCCTCATCAAAAGCCTGCTGGCGCTGCTGTTGGAAGGCATCAATCTCCTGCGCTTGCTGCGTCAGCATTGCCTGATAGTCGGCGAGGCGGAATTCACCTTGTTCCACGCGCAGCGGATAATCGCCCCACGGGAAACGCTCACGAATCTGCAGCAACTCGTCGGCCTCTACCGGATAAAAACGAATTTGATCGAAGAAGCGCAGTAACCAGGGCTGGGTAAACGCGGCTGTTGGGCGATCGCGGTTCCACATCTGCATAGTGCGTCCAACAAACTGATAACCGCCCGGCCCTTCCATGCCGTACACGCACATATATGCGCCGCCGATACCCACTGAATTCTCCGCCGTCCAGGTGCGCGCCGGATTGTATTTGGTGGTCACCAGGCGATGACGTGGATCGAGTGGCGTCGCCACCGGCGCACCGAGATAGACATCGCCCAATCCCATCACCAGATAAGAGGCGCTAAAGACGATCTCTTTTACCGCCTCAATGCTATCCAGCCCATTGATGCGGCGAATAAATTCAATATTGCTTGGGCACCACGGCGCATTCGGTCTGACGGATTGGTCGTAGCGCACAATCGCTTCACGACAGGCCGCATCATCCCAGCTGAGCGGCAGCCACACGGTGCGCGAAGGCACGGCCGCATCGGCCAGGCTACCCAATGCTAAATCAGCCTGCAATATTTGCGCCAATAGCTCACTTCTTGCGCACAGCTGCGCGTCATAATGGATTTGTAGCGAGCGGATGCCAGGCGTCAATTCCAGTTGCCCCGACAGCGGATGCGCTTCCAGCCATTGCATCAGCGCATGCACACGAAAACGCAGTGCGATATCCAGCTGCAAATCGCCATATTCCACCAGCAGGAAACGGTCGCCCGCTGCTCGAATAGAGAGCGAAGGACGTTGCTCCGCTGCCGCATGATGGTGCAGCACAGGATCAATCAAGGGCAGCGCCGCGTTCACTGTAATCGGTTGAGATTGCAGTTTGATGATCTCGTCACGCTGCGCCTGCGCCAGTTGATCGGCGGTGAAAAGATCGATCGGCTGGAACTGCACGCGATCGCCGGCTTTCAGCTGCCCCAGCTTCCACAGATCGGCCTCGATCACCGTTGCCGGACAAACAAATCCTCCCAGAGATGGGCCATCCGGGCCGAGGATCACCGGCATATCGCCGGTAAAATCCACCGTGCCGAAGGCGTATGCATTGTCGTGAATATTCGAGGGATGCATGCCCGCTTCGCCGCCGTCGCTGCGCGCCCAAGTCGGTTTGGGGCCGATCAGGCGAATGCCGGTGCGGCTGGAGTTGTAGTGCACTTGCCACTCAGCGGCAAAAAATGCCGCGATGTCGTCATCGGTGAAGAAGGTGGGCGCGCCATGCGGGCCGTAAATCACCCGCAGCTGCCAGCAACCGTTAAGTTGCGGCAGCAGTTCGTCAGGCAATATTGCGGCACTCAGCACCTGTGGCGCGGCGAGATGCAGCACATCACCGGCGCGCAGCGCGCGTCCGGCATGACCACCAAATTTGCCGAGGGTGAAAGTGCTGCGGCTGCCCAGATAGTGCGGCGTATCAAGGCCACCGGCCAGCAGCAGATAGCTGCGGCTGCCGTCGCGTACCTCGCCGAGCGTCAGCGTTTGCCCGGCCTGCGCCGTTAGCCGCTGATTCATCGGTAACCTTTGTTGATCGAGTTGCGCGGCAATCGGCGCGCCGGTCAGTACAAAACTACATGCCTGATTGAAGCGCAGCGTCGGGCCGCGCAAGGTGATCTCCAGCCCGGCAGCCTGAGCATCGTTGTCTAACAGGCGATTGCCGAGCTGGAACGCGCGGCTATCGAACGGACCGGAAGGCGGCACGCCAACATGCCAATAGCCGATGCGTCCCGGCGCGTCCTGCACCGTGGTTAAGGTGCCGCCGCTGAGAATATCCAGCGTTGGCGGCTGCCACTGCATGGTGCCGAGCGTGGCGGTGAAGATGCGTCCCTGCTGCACGTCCGACAGCGTGCACAGCTGGCGCAGCCACAGCAAATTGGTTTCGATGCCGTACAGCTCGGTGGCGTGCAGCGCCTGCATCATACTGCCAAGCGCGCTGGCGCGATCGGCGGCATGCACAATCACTTTCGCCAGCATCGGATCGTAAAACGGCGAAACCTCCATGCCGCTCTCAACGCTGCTGTCGATCCGCAGCGTGGCACCCTCCATCTCAGCCGGGAATTGCACATGGCTGAGCAATCCAGCGCTGGGCTGGAACTGCTTAGCGGGATCTTCGGCGTAAAGCCGCACCTGAATGGCGTGACCTTGCGCGACCGGCTGCAAATCACCGAGCGGCGGCAATTTTTGCTGCGCCAGTTCCACCATCCAGCGCACCAAATCAACGCCATACACCATTTCGGTGACGCCATGTTCCACCTGCAAGCGTGTGTTCACTTCAAGAAACCAGAACTGCTGGCTGGCATCGTCATACACATATTCCACCGTGCCTGCGCTGCGATAGTTCACCGCACGCGCCAGCCGCACGGCGGTAGCCTGCAACTGCGCGCGTACGGCGGCGCTCAAGCCCGGTGCAGGCGTCTCTTCCAGCACCTTTTGATTACGACGCTGAGCAGAGCAATCACGCTCGCCGAGCGCGATCACTTCACCTGCGCCGTCGCCAAAAATCTGCACTTCGATATGGCGCGCACGAGCAATAAACTTCTCTAAAAATACGCCATCGTCGGCGAAGTTGTTGCCTGCCAGGCGCTTCACGCGGGTAAATGCCGCGTCGAGCTGTTCGGCATCATCACAGCGCTGCATGCCAATACCGCCGCCGCCCGCGGTGCTTTTCAACATTACCGGATAGCCAATCTGCGCCGCCATCTGCTGCGCCTCGGCCAGCGAAGCCAGTAAGCCGCTCCCCGGCAGCAGCGGCACATTGTTCTGTTCGGCCAGCGCACGCGCGCTGTGTTTCAGGCCAAAGGCCGCCATCTGCTCGGCGCTCGGCCCAAGAAAATGCACGCCCGCCGCTGCGCAGCGCGTGACAAATTCTGGATTTTCACTGAGAAAACCGTAGCCCGGATGCAGCGCCTGCGCGCCACTCTGCGCGGCTATCGCCAGCAATTTATCCTGATTGAGATAAGTGTCTCGCACCTGACCTTCGCCGAGCGACCAGGCTTCATCCGCCAGACGCACATGGCGCGCATGACGATCGGCTTCGGCATACACGGCAATCGCCCGGATATTCATGGCTTGCAGGGTTCGAATAATGCGCACGGCAATCGCGCCACGGTTGGCAATTAATACGCGATCAATCATGACTGAATACTCTCGTTGCGGCAGGTCGTCCTGCATGGCATTGACGGCAGAAAACGGGTCGTCCCGTTGCGTCAGAGAATCACCACACGCTGACTAAAATCGGCGTTGGGTTGTAACCGTTGCAGGGATTATTGAGCTGCGGGCAGTTGGAGATCAGCACCAGCACGTTGATCTGCGCCACCATCTCGACATATTTTCCCGGCGCAGAAATGCCGTCGGCAAAGGTCAATCCGCCGTCATGCGTCACCGGCACGTTCATGAAAAAATTGATGTTATGGGTGATGTCGCGGCGCGTCAGACCAAACTGCGGCTTTTCCGCCACCGCCAGCATCCAACTATCGCGGCACGAATGCATATGGCGCTTTTCCAGGTCATAGCGCACGGTGTTGCTCTCGCACGAGCAGGCGCCGCCCAAGGTATCGTGACGGCCGCAGGTATCGGCGGTAATGGTCAACATTGGGCGATCAAGGTTGGAGCGCAGCACGCTGCCCGCAGTCAGAAACACATTGTTCTGCCCGCGCAGCGTGTCGCTCATGCTGTAACGTTCAGCGGTGTCATCAGCATTGAAAAACAGCGTATCGGCGGCCTGATTGCCTTCCAAATCGGTGATGCGCAGCGTTTGGCCCGCTTCGATGCGCTGCAACCAGTAATCACCGGCATCAATTTGCTGTTGTAAGCGCGCTTCGGCTGGATTGAGCGGACTTTCAGTGATCATCACATTTCTCCTTGCAGTTGATACAGCGCGTTATTACGCAAGCCGCGTTGATTTTCAGCACGTTGCAGACAGATTTCGGGCAACGGCGCGCGCTGCGCATCCAGTTCGATCTGCACCGGCTGGCGCGGATAATCCTGCGATGCGCTCAGCGGATGCGGGCAAGTGTGCAGCAGCACCAGCGTGTCCATCGCGAAACGTAAACGCACGCTGGCACCCGCCGCGCCCTGACGTTCCAGCTTTAAAATGCCGTTATCGTCGGCGCGCACCTGCGCAAACAGGTTGAGGCAGGACGCCATATCGCGCTGGCCAAGCCCATATTTCGCCAGCTCGACGAGAAAGCTGTCGTAGCCGTTTTGATGGCGCAGATTGCGCGCCTGCTGATACGTGCTGGCACCATAACGCGCGGCGGTTTGTTCGGCATTCAGCGTGCCGCACACGCTTTCGTGCCAGCCGAAGCTGTCGTGTTCAATGCCGCAGAAAATGCGTCCCATATCTGAATAGAGACAATGGCCAGCGGTGAGGCGGAAAGTGTGCTGGCACTTCAAGGTGTCGGGCGCGTTATAGCGCTCCAGCAGGTTTTCCGGGTTGTAAAACAGCAGGCCGACATTGGCGCCACCTTCCACATCGGTGAGGGTCAGCGCGCTACCGCTGCGCATCACCAATGACCAGTGCGCGCCGCTCGGCAACAAGGTTTGATATGGCTTCATGGTTTTCTCCTTTAGGCGACCAGCGGCTCGGATGGCTGTGCGCGATCCAGCGGCAGGTCGTAAGTGATGGTCGCGCCCCAGGCTTCAGGCGCGTGCGGATCGTGGCGCAGCTTGTCGAACACCAGCAGACGCGATGCAAGGCTAAATCCCTCTTTCAAATCGTGGGTGATCATGAAAATGGTCAGGTTGTGCTGCTGCCACAAGCGGGTGATCAGTTGGTGCATCTCGCTGCGGATGCCGGGATCGAGTGCGCCGAAAGGTTCATCGAGCAGCAAAATGCGCGGCTGCTTCATCAACGCCTGCGCCAGCGCCAGACGCTGCTGCATGCCGCCCGACAGCTGATGCGGATATTTATTCTGCGCATGTTCCAGGCCGACCTGCGACAACATGGCCTGCGCACGCTGGCGAATCGCCTGACGCTTCTTGCCCCACACGCGGCCCAGCCAACGCGCGCTGCTGAACTCGTCGCCCAGCATCACATTGCCCAGCACCGTCAGATGCGGGAATACCGAATAGCGCTGAAACACCACGCCGCGATGCGCATCCGGTTCGTCGGGGATCGGTTCACCATCCAGTAACAGCTGGCCTTTGCTGGGCGCTTCAGTGCCGAGCAGCATATTCAGGAAGGTGGTTTTGCCGCAGCCGGACGCGCCGACAATCGCCACAAACTCGCCCTCTTCGACCTCGATATTGAGGCGCTCCAGCACCACTTGCTGGCCGTAATGTTTCTCAAGGTTTTTCAGTTGCAGTAACGGCATCGCTCGCCCCTTATTTCGCGTGATACCACGGCCAGCAGCGACGGCTAATCAGCCGCAGCAACAGGTCGAGCAGGAAGGCCAGCAGCGCGATCCACGCCACGTACGGCAGAATCACATCCATTGCCAGATAACGGCGCATCAGGAAGATGCGATAGCCCAGACCTTCCGTGGCGGCGATGGCTTCGGCGGCAATCAGAAACAGCCACGCCGACGCCAGCGACAGCCGCACCGCATCCAACAGGCGCGGCATCAGCTGCGGCAGGATCACCCGCCATAAAATCTGGGCGCTGTGCGCGCCGAGCGTCTGCGCTTTCACCAACTGCTCGCGCGGGATCTTCTGCACCTGCAGCTGCAAATCGCGGGTAATCAACGGCGTGATGCCAATGACAATCAGCACCACTTTTGACACTTCGCCGAGGCCAAAACAGATAAACAGAATCGGCAGAATCGCCAGCGGCGGCACCAGCGCAAACAGCGTCACCAGCGGCGCCAGCACCGCCCGCACTACCGGCAGCGCGCCGGTGAACAGACCCAGCGCCAGCGCCAATAACGCGCTGATCGCAACGCCACACAGCAAACGCAGCAGACTGGCGGCGGTATCGCTCCACAGCAGATATTCACCGGTGCGCGGGCTGGGCTGAAACGCCATGCGGCTGATGGCGTCGCCCATGGCGTTAAAGCCCGGCAACAGCTTGTCTGCCGCATTCAGACTGAGACGCGCATCCGACGCGAACAGATACACCAGCAGCAGCGCCAGCAGCGGCAAAATGCCCAGCAGCAAGCGCCCCAGCGGCAGCGGTTGGTAGTTGATCAACTTACGCATCGGCATCGCCTCGCTTACAGCTGCCCGGCGGCGGCCATTTTGGTGAACTCATCGGTGAAGCGCAGTTTGAGGTTGCCCGCATCGCCCCAATTGCCCGCAGGCGTTGCCACGCCGACCACATCGGCGCTCGGCGCGCCCTCGCCCAGCAAGCCGTGCTTAAACGAGAACTCGGCGACCATCTGCATGGTGGCTTTGAGCTGTGGGCTTTGAACGAAATCGAGGGTGGTTTTGGCATCGCTAAACAGATGCGTGGCAGCCAGTTGCTGATCAAAGCCCGCCAGGTCGGTGCCGGAAGCCTGCGCCATTTGTGTGCGTGCCGCTTTGGCGCTGTCGGTTGGGCCGGACATGGTTTTCAGCGTTTCATACCATGCACCGGTCAGCGCTTTGCCGAGCTGCGGATACTTCTGCAGCGTGGCGCTGTTGACCACCAGCAGATCGAGGATTTCGCCCGGAATTTGTGCGGAAGAGAAAATCAGATGGCTGTTCGGCTGCTTCTCCGCTTCGGCGAGCAGCGGATTCCAGGTCACGATAGCGTTGACATCGGCGGTGCCAAACGCCGCCACCAAATCGGCATCGGCGGTGTTCACCACTTTGACGTCTTTCTCGCTCATGCCGGATTTTTCCAGCGCCCGCGCCAGCAGGTAATGCGAAACCGAGAGCTCAACCAGATTGATTGGCTTGCCTTTCAGCGCCGAGAGGTTGCCCGCGCCTTTCAGCAGAATACCGTCGTTACCGTTGGAGTAATCGCCGACGATCAGCGCCGTGCTATCCACGCCGCCGGTGGCCGGAATGGTCAACGCATCCATGTTGGTCATGGTGCAACCCGCAAAGCCACCTGCGGTGTATTGGTTCACCGACTCGATGTAGTCGTTAACCTGCACAAACTGGATATCGATGCCGTATTTGTCGGCCCATTTTTTGACGATACCGCTCTGCTGCGCGTAATCCCACGGCATCCAGCCCGCGTAGATCGACCAGCAAATCTTGAAGGAGGGTTTGTCGGCGGCCAGCGTGTTGACGCTTAACAGCGTGATGGTGCAAAGCAACAGCAGGCGAAGGCAGGCTTTGATCATGATGGTTCCTCTGACGTTAACGGGCGAAAAAAAGCAGGAGGCGGCGAGCAACGTTCTCGCTTTCCTCCCGGGCTTTTTTCCCGCCGTGTAACCGTCAGAGGACGGTCGGTCACTCTCGGACCAGCATCTTTCGACCGGAACCCTAGTGACCCATTGCAAATTGTCTGGCGACCTCGGTTGCCCGCTATCGCTCCTGCATCTGCGTTAACACATACAAAATAGATGCCAAGGTTATATCCAGCTGAAAAACATCAGTTATTAGCCATCCGCTCGTCGCCGCATGGCTGGCATTGCACAGATAAGCAGCGCGCGCGCACCAACGTGAAGCAGGCCAGCGGTGGAAAAGTTGACGCTTCTCGCAATTCTGAATTGGCACTGAAAAAACTTTTACTTTGCAATCATGTGGTTATTACACATTCATGACACACCAATCTGAACCAATTAAATATTGGTTCACTTCTTGCCTACGCTAAGAAAGCTGCCGAATGCGCCTTTCATCAGGAAAAGTGCTGGATGCGCGGCGTTTACCGATCTTTTTCTGATGCATAAACAGGCGAACCAATCATGAATGACACGCCAGAAACCAGCCGCAACTCCAGCACCGCACTTGAGCAACTGCGCCAGCTGATTCAGCAACAGGAGCACACACCCGATCGCGCGCTGCCCACCGAACGTGAGTTAGCGGAGCGCTTTGGCGTGGGTCGTCGTGAAATTCGCCGTGCATTGGACGTGCTGGAAGAAGAGGGCCGCATCTGGCGTAAACAGGGTAAAGGCACCTTTGTTGGCCCTTCCGCGCCGGTGCAGCCGCTGGTGTTACAGGATCTGCCGCAGCAATCGAATCTGCTTGAAGTGATGGAAGCGCGTTTGCAGCTGGAGCCGGGGCTGGCAAGTCTTGCCGCCCTGCGCGCCACCAAAGAGCAAATCGCCTTGATGAAACGCCTGCTGGAGCGCATGCACGCCATCACGCCGCCAGAAGATGGCGATCAACATGAACTGTGGGACAGCGCCTTCCATCGCGCCATCGCCGAAGCGGCAGGCAATCGCCTGATGCTCGGGCTGTTCGACGCCGTTGATGCCGTGCGCCGCGATCCCGGCTGGCAGCATTTGCGAGTGCAGGCGCGCACCCCGGCGCGCCTGGATAACTATGACAACCATCATCAGCGGCTGGTGATGCACATCGCCCAGCGCCAGCCTCATGAAGCGGCAGCAGCGATGCGTGAGCATCTGCTTGCGCTGCAACAAGCGCTGGTGGAAACGCTCTATTCCCGCCAGGAGGAGATGCCATGACCGCCCATCCCGTTTTATCGCTGCGCAATCTGCGCGTGCAGTTTCGCGGCTCGCCCGTCACGGTGCTGGATGATATTTCGCTGGTTCTTCAGGCGGGAGAAACGCTGGCGCTGGTCGGTGAATCGGGCTGCGGCAAAAGCATCACCTCACTCACGCTGATGGGTCTGCAGCCTGACAGCGCGCAAATCTTGCAGGGCGACATGCTGTTTGATGGCCGCGATCTGCGCCAGCTCAGCAGCAGCGAATACGCCAGCCTGCGCGGCAACCAGCTGGCGATGATTTTTCAGGAGCCGATGACCTCACTTAATCCGGCCTTCACGCTTGGCGATCAGCTCAGTGAAGCAGTGATGCGCCATCGCAAAGTGAATAAGCGCCAGGCAATGGACGCGGCGCTGGCGATTCTACAAAAAGTGCAAATCCCGGCACCAGAACTGCGGCTCAAAGCCTACCCGCATCAGCTTTCCGGCGGCATGCGCCAGCGCGTGATGATTGCCATGGCGCTGATCAACCAGCCAAAACTGCTGATTGCCGATGAGCCGACTACCGCGCTCGACGTCACCATTCAGGCGCAAATTCTGGCGCTGCTGAACACCCTAAAACAGGAAACCGGCACCGCAGTATTGATGATCACCCACGACCTCGGCGTGGTGGCGGAAGTGGCGCAGCGCGTGGCGGTGATGTATGCCGGTCAGGTGGTGGAGAGCGGCAGCGTCGAGCGTATTTTCAACGACCCGCAGCATCCTTACACCATTGGTCTGATGGGCTCAATTCCCAGCCTGAGCGCACGCGAAGGTGCGCTGGCCACCATTCCCGGTCAGGTGCCGTTGCCGGAAAACATGCCGGCTGGCTGTCGCTTTGCCACGCGTTGCCCCTTCGCCGAAACACGCTGCCACCAGCATCGCCCAGCGTTGCGCGCGCTGGCGAACGATCATCAGGTGGCCTGTTTCCGCGCCCCGTTAGAGCAATACGTCACGCTGGGAGAAAGTGCATGAAGCCGATTTTAGAGTGCCGTGATTTAAGCAAAACCTTCTCTGGTGGCAATCGCCTGTTCAGTCGCAATCGTGGCGTCACGGCGGTCGATCGCGTTTCGCTGCAGGTGATGCCGGGCGAAACGCTGGCGATTGTCGGCGAATCCGGCTCCGGTAAATCGACGCTGGGACGTTTGCTGCTGCGATTATTGGCCGCCAGCGCCGGCGACGTGTTCTATCAGGGCGAAAGCATCACCGATGCCAGCGGCGCGCGGCTCAATCAGCTGCGCCGCGAATTGCAGATTATCTTCCAGGATCCGTTTGCCTCGCTCAATCCGCGCATGACGGTGCAGCAGATTGTTGGCGAACCCTTGTGGCTGCACGAAAAGATGAGCCGCGATCAGCGCCATGCGCGCGTCGCCGAACTACTGCGTACCGTTGGCCTGCCTGCGGCCTGGGCCGAGCGTTACCCGCACGAGTTTTCAGGCGGCCAGCGCCAGCGTATTGGTATTGCCCGCGCGCTGGCATCCCAACCGAAATTACTGCTCGGCGATGAGCCGGTTTCAGCGCTGGATGTGTCGGTGCAGGCGCAGGTGGTGAATCTGCTGGAGAGCCTGAAACAGCAGTTTGGCCTGACGATGGTGATCGTGGCGCACGGTTTGGCGGTGATCCGTCATATGAGCGATCGCGTGGCGGTGATGTATCTCGGTCAGATTGTCGAACTGGCCAGCGTCAATGAG
The DNA here is from genome assembly GCF_032054795.1 of Pantoea sp. CTOTU49201. Taxonomy (NCBI): domain Bacteria; kingdom Pseudomonadati; phylum Pseudomonadota; class Gammaproteobacteria; order Enterobacterales; family Erwiniaceae; genus Pantoea; species Pantoea sp. CTOTU49201. The sequence continues at coordinate 3,175 of NZ_DAMBSA010000028.1, read as the reverse complement.
ATTTTTGATGCGCCGCTCCATCCTTATACGCAGGCGCTGATTGCCTCTGCGCCGCAAATGCAGCCGGGCGGCAACCGCACCATTCCGATGCTGCAAGGCGATCTGCCTAATCCCGCCAATCCACCGAGCGGCTGCCGTTTTCATACCCGTTGTCCCTATGCCACGGCGGAATGTCGCCAGTTTGAACCGATTAATCAGGTGCTGAGCGGCGGCCGTCAAATTGCCTGTCACCGCTGGCAGGAGATTAATCGCGATCGCAGCGTCATCACCCTTGCGCCACCTTCCGCCGCTTTTTTACGTCGCCGCGCCCTGTTTGAGCAGGCGGTGAATCAGCAAGCCTAACCTCTGGAGATACACCGTGAAGCAAGCTCGTCATACGTTATTAACCGCCCTCAGCGGTCTGTTACTGCTCGGCGCTAGCGCCCACAGCCAGGCTGACAGCGTGATTCGCATCGGCCTGGGCGCCGATCCCGACATGCTCGATCCACATCTGGCCCGCACCTATTACGGCCGTTTTGTGTTTGCGGCGATGTGCGATCGTCTGGTCGATGTCGATCAAAACCTCAAAGTGGTGCCAGGTCTCGCGACCGATTGGGCGTGGAGCGATGACGGCAAAACGCTGACCATGAACCTACGCAGCGGCGTGACCTTCCACGATGGCGAAAAGTTTGATGCGCAGGCGGTGAAATTCAATATCGAACGTGCGCAGACGTTGCCGGGTTCGCTGCGTAAAAGTGAAATCTCCTCGATTGAAAGCGTGGAAGTGAGCGGCCCGATGCAGGTGAAATTCCACCTGAAAAACCCCGATGCGGCGCTGCTGAGCCAGCTGACCGATCGTGCGGGTGCCATGCTGGCACCGGAAGCAGCTAAAAAGCCCGACTTTGCCGCTCATCCGGTTTGCTCCGGCCCGTATCAGTTCGACAGCCGCGTTCAGCAGGATCGCATCGTGTTGAAGCGCTATGACAATTACTGGAATAAAGGCGCCTATCACTTCGATAAGGTAATTTTCCTGCCGATCCCGGATGCTTCAGTGCGCCTCGCGAACCTGCGTGCGGGTGATTTAGATCTCACCGAAGGTGTGGCCGCCAGCGATGTGAAAACCGTTGAAGCCGATAGCAAACTGGCGCTGGCAAAAGTCACTGGCCTTGGTTATCAGGGCATCACTTTCAATATCAACAACGGCAAAGTCGATGCCAATAGCCCGCTGAAAGATGCACGGGTGCGTGAAGCCTTCTCACTGGCGATTGACCGTGATGCGCTGAATCAGGTGGCGTTTGAAGGCTTGTATACGCCAGCCAATCAGGCGTTTTCACCGGTCAGCGCGTATCACGTCAAAACACCAATCGCACCGCGCGATGTGGAAAAAGCCAAAGCCTTGCTCAAGGCCGCAGGCGTCACCACGCCGCTCAATCTAACGCTGCTGGTCAGCAATAACCCGACCGCGCAGCAAGTGGGCCAGGTCATTCAGGCGATGGTCGGCGAAGCCGGTTTCAACCTCAATCTGCAAATGAGTGAGTTCGCTACGCTGCTGGATCGTCAGCAACGCGGTGATTATCAGCTCAGCCTGTCGGGTTGGTCTGGTCGTCCGGATCCGGACGGCAGCATCTATTCGTTTATTAACAGCAAAGGCACGCTCAACGACGGACGCTACAGCAACGCGCAGGTCGATGAGTGGCTGAATGCCGCGCGTCTCACCAACGATCAGGCACAGCGTCAGGCGCTGTACACCCAGGTGGTGAACCAGCTGCAAACCGATATGCCGATTGCTTACCTCTACTTTGAGCCACGCATTTTTGGCATGTCGAAGAAATTGCAGGGCTTCAAAGCCTGGCCGGACGGATTGGTGCGTTTGGCTGGCGTAAGTCTGGCGCAGTAAACCGCTAAGGAGCGAGGATGCTGGAACTGATTGTAAAACGGCTATTGCTGGCCATTCCGACGCTGCTGCTGGTGAGCATTATGGTGTTCGCACTGCAAAAGCTGCTGCCGGGCGATCCGGTGCTGGCGATGGCGGGCGAAGAGCGCGATCCGGCGGTTATCGCCCAGCTGCGGGCGGAATATCATCTGGATGATCCGATTCCCACGCAATATTTCGCCTGGATTGGTAATGCGCTAACCGGCGATTTGGGCATGTCGCTGCGCACCAAAGAGCCGGTGACGGCGCTGATCGCCAGCAAATTGCCGGTCACGCTGGAGTTGTCATTGCTGGCGATGATTATCGCGCTGGTGATTGGCATCAGCATGGGCATCATCGCCGCAGTGCGCAAAGACAGTTGGGTCGATCACACCACCAACTTTGTCGCGCTCTCCGGGATTTCAGTGCCTCACTTCTGGCTCGGTATTCTGCTGATTCTGCTGTTCTCGGTGCATCTGCAATGGCTGCCGGCATCGGGCTTTGTGCCAGTTAGCGAAGATGTGGCGCAGAACCTGAAAACGCTGCTGCTGCCAGCGCTGGTGCTCGGCACGGGATTGGCCGCCACGCTAATGCGCCACACCCGCGCTTCAATGATCGCCGTACTAAAAGCGGATTACATTCGCACCGCACGCGCCAAAGGGCTGCTGGCAAAGAAAGTGGTGCTGAAACATGCGTTGCGTAATGCATTGATGCCGATTGTTACTCTCACCACGCTGCTGTTTGGCGAGTTACTGGGTGGCGCGGTGCTAACCGAACAGGTCTTCACGCTGCCCGGCTTTGGCAAGATGATTGTCGATGCGGTGTTTAACCGTGATTACGCGGTGGTGCAAGGCGTGGTGCTGGTGGTGGCGATTGGCTTCCTGCTGCTCAATCTGCTGGCCGATGTGCTCTATCTGATCATCAACCCGAAAATGCGAGGCTGACCATGAGCGAGGTATTAACCGCTGGCGTACTGCCTGCAGTGGCAAAGCCCAATCGTCGGGTGCTGAAAAAGTTCCTGCGTAATAAAAGTGCGCTGATTGGTGCGGTGATTGTGCTGCTGTTTGTCGCCGTGGCGCTGCTGGCACCGTGGCTGGCACCGTTTGATCCGATCAAAGCCAATTTCCTTGCGGTGCGCAAAGCGCCAACGGTGCTGCACTGGTTCGGCACCGATGAGCTGGGGCGCGATATTTTGTCGCGCCTGGTGTGGGGCGCACGCACCTCGCTGCTGGCGGGCTGCATTTCGGTGCTGATCGCCATTCTGATTGGTGTGCCGCTGGGGCT